>CALMHN010000182.1 GCA_937863745.1 uncultured bacterium
TATGATTATGCTAAATATGTAAATCTTGGTGGAAGAACTATTCCTTTAGTATATGATACATTAAAGACAGTTCAACGTAGAGTATTATTATCTGCTTATGAGTTGACTAAAAATGGCAATTTTGTTAAGTCAGCTAAAATAGTTGGACATACAATTGGATCATATCACCCACATGGTGATGCTGCATGTTATGGTGCATTGGTAACAATGGTTCAACAGGGTTTAATGGAAGGTAGAGGAAATTTTGGCTCAACTGCTGGTTTGGATAGAATTGAGCCAGCCAGTTATAGATATACTGAGTGCAGATTAAATCCAATCATAAAAGATATTGCATTCAAATACATAGATATAGTACCTTATTTTGAAAATGAGTTAAACACTCAAGAACCATTATACTTACCAACCATGTTACCTTTGAACCTTATAGCATTCTCAGATCAAGCTGAACCTGTTACAGGAATTGGTGTTGGTTATAAGATGAAATATACTTTACCTTTATTTGACAAGAAAGAAATGATAGAATTATTTATTAAGTTAATAGACAATAAATTAACAGGTAAAGAGAAGTTAAACCTTGTCTATAAAAGTATTAGAATAACTGCTCCAAAATCTCTGTTAAATAAAGGTGAAGCCAATGTTAAGATGATTGCAAATTATACTATATCTGATAATGGCAAGGAGATTATAATATATGATTTTCCATATAGTCAATTACAGTTGCCCACTTCAATGTTATCTAAAATAGAAGGTACTCCTATTGATAAGTCAACTAGAACTACAGAGGTAATAGTAAAATTAAATAAGGGTAAGTATGCTTCTGATTATGATCTTGATAATATATTATCATCTAATACTACATTTAATATGATGTTTCATGATAATAACAAAATCAAAGTATATTCTTTATATGATTTGTGCAAACTAATATATAACAATTATAAAAACATTGTACTTATAGATCTTAATAATAAACGCCAGAAGCATATAAATAATATTAATTATCTTGAGCTTTTAGTGAAGATAAAACCACATGTTAAATCATTGGATATAAGTGCTATTGCCAAAAAAGTTAAAGAAAAGGAGGATGTTATAGCAGATATATTTAAACATACTACATTAGATACATTAGCTAATGCTGAAACTAAATTAGAAGAAGAACAGAAAAGATTAAAAGAAATCGAAGAGAATATAAATAACATAGACGCTTTTTGTAAAAAACAATATGAAGAGTTAATATAATAATTTATTATTATCTGAGGTGATTATGTTGAGCATTTTGGCATATGATGAATTGCTTGATCATATTCTGTCAAATATGAATACTAAAATATCTTCAATGGATATCTATTTGAAAGGTAGAAAGAAGGTGCTTGAATATGCTGAAAATTTATATCAATCATTAGTTGTAAAATATATTAAAGATAAGTTATATCACAATGATAGTGATATTATATATGTTGCATTTATCTATCAGGATGATAAAATATTTACAACACCAATTGATTTTCCATTATGCAAACTAAAGGATCTAATACGAATAACCAATGTACCTTATTGCTTCATTAAGATATTTCATGATATTAATAACGTTGAATTTATTGCATTCAATCCATTAATTAACACAGCAAATATATATGAAAATAGTCAAGTTTTTAAATATATAAAAGAAATGTGTTTAATGCAGCATATAATAAAATTAGATTTAGCTAAAATGAAATCTAAGCTCAAACATGTTTTAAAACAAATGATAAATGATTGTTGCAAAATAGTTGTGGATGATGAATTCAGTGTATTCATAGCAAAGATATATTTTAATAATAATGATGATGTAGATATTGAACTTAATTTACCATATTCCATTTCTCTTAGAACATTATTTAATGATATGTTTGAATTTGATAT
>CALMHN010000183.1 GCA_937863745.1 uncultured bacterium
TTTAGGTAGCATTGCAATAAGTAGTTAATAATAGATCTCCTAGACAAAATGCCAGTGGTGTAACATGTACAACTGCAAATGCATCAGGAGATGTAACTTGTTCTTATCACTATTCGGGAAATATATTTGCAAGTACAAGTATGAACGCAGGAAATGCCTCAATGCCAACTCATGATGGTACAAGTACAATGACAGGTAACGCAGGTAATGGCTATGCAAAAATCACACTTGTAACCATTGCATCTTAAAGAATAATCATTTGATTATTCTTTTTGTTTATGTGTTATAATTTATAAGGTGATAATATGAAAGAACTTAAACGAAGAAAAATATACAAAATATTATTTGATGATATAAAAGATCATTTATTTGCTTATTTTATTATCTTAATATTATTAAACTTAATTATTATTAAATTACCATATACAGTAGAATCTCCAGGTGGCTTAATTAATGTAGAAGATAGATTATCTAATATAGAATATGAAAGCACAGGCTCATTTAATGAAACCTATGTAACCAGTAGAAAGGGAAGTGTCCTTAATTTAATCATGGCTAAAATCCTTCCTAATTGGGATATAATTCCTAATTCAGATATTGTATCTGATGGGGAAACCATGGAAGATACAAATAATAGATATATTATTCAATTATATGAAGGTATAAGTAATTCAACATATGTTGCTTATAATAAAGCAAATGTGCCTTTGAATATTACAAGCGAAAGCAACTATGTTTACTATGTAGATGAATTAGCTAATACTACTTTGAAAGTTGGAGATAAGATATTATCATATGATGATATTGATTTTACTTCATATGACACGATGGGTACCTATTTAAATACTAAACAACCAGGAGATATTATACATATTAAAGTATTAAGAAATGGAACCAACATAGATACGACTTCAACCATGATTGATTACAATGGAAGGACCATCATTGGTATACTAGTTAGTTCAATTTATTCATATGAGAATAATCCAAATATTCAATATACTTATAAATCATCTGAATCGGGTTCATCTGGAGGACTAATGTTAACGCTTGCCATTTATGATGCTTTAACTGAAGATGATATAACACATGGTCTAACTATATCAGGAACTGGTACTATAGATCGTTTAGGAAATGTTGGTGAAATTGCGGGAGTAAAATACAAATTAGCCGGAGCTGTTAAATCACATGCTGATGTTTTCTTAGTACCAACTGAAAATTATGAAGAAGCTATGCAAGTTAAAGAAGATAATAATTATGATATTCAAATAATTGAAGCTAAAACATTTGATCAAGTACTAGAAGAATTAGCAAAATTAGAGAATTAATACTTTTTAAAATTCCAAAAATTTTATATAATATGGAATACAGGTGGTAATATGAAACGTGATGAAGTAAATAGAAGTGAGTTATCTCCAATGATGCTCCAATATCTAGAAATAAAAGATAAGTATCCAGACACTTTACTTTTTTATCGAATTGGTGATTTTTATGAATTGTTTTTTGAAGATGCTGATGTTGCATCACGTGAATTAGAGCTAACCTTAACTGGAAAAAATGCAGGATTAAAAGAGCGTGTTCCCATGTGTGGTGTTCCCCATCATGCTGCTAAAGTATATGTTGAAAAACTTATTGATAAAGGCTTTAAAGTTGCCATATGTGAACAACTAGAAGATCCAAGATTTGCTAAGGGAATGGTTAAAAGAGATGTAACTGAAGTTATAACAAAAGGTACCATGGTTGACCTTGAATTTCTAAATGAAAGAGACTTTAACTATATTGGTGGTTTACTTGATTACAACTATATTTATTTACTTACATATCTTGATATATCTACTGGTGAAGTAAATTCAGTTTATTTAAGTCATAATGAAGATACTTTGATAAATGAATTACTAAATTTAAATATTAAAGAATTGGTAATTAAAAATGATTTTCCAATTGAAACATTAAACACCATAAAAAATCAATATGGTATTAATATATCAATATCTGATAATGTTCTTGAAGATACTTATGCTTCTATATATGAAGGTATTGAAGATGAGCGTATTACCTATGGAATAAAGCATATTTTATATTATTTACACATTGGAGAACTTAAAGATTTAAGTCATTTAAATCATGTAAATATAATTGAATCAGATAATTATTTATCGATGGATGTTCATACAGTTCGTAACCTTGAACTAGTAGAAACCTTAAGATTGAAGGAAAGAAAGTATTCACTTATTTGGTTACTTGATAAAACTAAAACTGCGATGGGTGCAAGAACACTAAAAAATTACTTATTAAATCCTTTAAAAGATATTAATGAAATTAATAAAAGATATGATTATATTGAATCTTTAAATAATAATTTTATGCTTAGAGATGAATTAAGAAATGATTTGTATAATGTTTATGATCTTGAAAGATTATGTGGAAAAGTTTCATGTGGTTCCCTTAATGCTAGAGATGTTTTACAAATAAAAAATAGTATAAGTGTAATACCAGATATTAATAGAATATTATCTGAACTAAAATATAATATTAAGATAGATAATCATGAGGACTTATATAAATTATTAGAGTCAGCTATCTATGAAGATCCTCCAATTACAATTAAAGAAGGATATTTAATTAAAGATGGTTATAATAAGGAATTAGATGAATTAAAATCAATTCGTTCAGGCGGTAAAGATTTTATTGCTTCCATCGAAGAAAGCGCTAAAAAAGAAACAGGAATTAATAATTTACATGTTGGCTACAATAAGGTATTTGGCTACTTTATTGAAGTAACTAAAGGACAAGTAGATAAAATACCTGAAGGAATAGGTTGGGAAAGAAGACAAACTTTAACCGGGGCTGAACGTTTTATTTCTCCTGAGTTAAAGGAAAAAGAAGCTTTAATTTTAAATGCCGAAGAAAGAATAATTGATTTAGAATATGATTTATTTTGTAATATTAGAGCTATTCTTAAAGATAATGTATTTAAATTACAAGAAACTGCTAGAACATTAGCTTTTCTTGATGTAATAGCAAGCTTATCAATTGTTTCAGAAGAGCAACATCTAGTAAGACCAACACTTGTTAATGAAAGAGACATTGAAATTATTGATGGATCTCATCCAGTTGTCGAAGTAGTATCCGGTAATCAATATATAAAAAATGATATTATCATGCCTGAAGGTGTAAATACACTTTTAATTACCGGGCCCAATATGTCTGGTAAATCAACTTATATGAGACAACTTGCAATCACGGTTATCATGGCTCAAATGGGATCATTTGTTCCAGCCGCCTCTGCACGTTTACCAATATTTGATAAAATATTTACAAGAATTGGGGCATCCGATGATCTTGTTTCAGGAGAATCAACTTTCATGGTGGAAATGCTTGAAGCACGTAACGCCTTGGTAAATGCTACAAGTAATTCATTAGTATTATTTGATGAATTAGGGAGAGGAACTGCAACTTATGATGGTATGAGTTTAGCTCGTGCAATACTTGAATATATAACAACAAAGACTCAATGTAAGACCTTATTTTCTACCCATTATCATGAGTTAACTGATTTAGATAAAAAATTTAAAACTATTAAAAATATTCATGTTGAAGCTAAAGAAGAAAATGGAGAAATAACATTCCTTCATAAAGTAAAAGATGGCTCAGTTGATAAATCGTATGGTATCCATGTTGCTCGTTTAGCAGGATTACCAGAAGAAGTATTAACAACAGCACAAAATATTTTAAACTTATATGAAACTAAGAGCAAAAAGAATAGTAAAGAAGTCGTTGAACAAATAGCCTTTGACTTAACACCAAAAGAAACTAATGAATTAGATGATTATATAAAAACCATTGATCCATTAAATATTACACCAATGGAAGCTATGAATATTCTCTTTAAAATTAAAGAATTAGAAAAAAATAAGAAATAGGTTTGTATATATTTATAGGTGATACTATGTTAATTAATAATTTACCTATAAAGGAACAACCTAGAGAAAGATTAAAAGAATATGGAGTAGATAGTTTATCTAATTCTGATCTTTTAAGCATAATTTTAAGAACTGGTATTAAAGGTTTATCAGTAAAAGATATTTCCAATAATGTATTAAATGAAATAGGACATTTGGATAACTTAAATAATTTTAGTCTTGATGAATTAGCAAACATCAAAGGAGTAGGACTAGTAAAAGCTATGTCTTTATTAGCCTCGATTGAATTAGGAAAAAGAGTTACCTCGATTGAACCTCATGTTAATATGTACTTTGGCAATTATGATTTACTGCATCAAACTTTTAAACAGTTCTTTTTTGGCTTAAAACAAGAAAAATTCATGGCCATTTATTTGGATTCCCATAAGTGTTTAATAAGTTATAAAATAATTTACATAGGAACGATTGACCGAGCATACATTCACCCACGAGATATATTTAGGGAAGCCATTAAAGTAAGTGGGTCTTTCATTATTGTTATACATAATCATCCAACAGGAGATTTAACAGCAAGCAAGGCTGACATTCAAACTACAGAAAAACTTATAAGTGTTGGAAATATTATTGATATTCCTTTACTAAATCATATAATTACGAACGGAGTTAATTATAATTTAATAATAAAATAAAATCTTGTTAGATATCTCATTTTGTGCTATATTAGCTAGTCAAAAGGGGAAAATAGATATGAAATTAAAAATGAATGATTATTACATTGGTTATAAAGGAATTGCACTTGATAAGTTTAATGTAAATATGTTAAATAATTTAAAACTATTTATGATAAGAAATATTAATGAAATTCAAAAAGAGGCAAGTAATTTTACAAGCCCTAGTAGTTATGTTGATGGAACAACTCTTGAAGAAGTAAAAAAGCAAACTATAGAATTTTATAAAAAATACTTTAGTATTCATGATATTAATTATCCAAGTGAAGAATTATATACAAGAGAGTTCATTGAACAATTGAGTGCATCAAAAGATAGCAAAGAATTTTATGATAAGGTAAGTACAATCTTAAAACCAATTTCGCCATTTGCTTTACCTATAGAACTCATACATGGTCAACCTTTAGTTGGCGTAGTGGAAAAGAAATTAGTTGGTGTACCAGGATCATTTGACAATAATCGACCTATATATTTTAATTGTATTAAAATTGGTAATCAACTATGTAACTTATCATCTTCATGTTTAACACATGAAATAGCCCATACTCAAACAGAAAGTAATCTAGGTTATACTGATGATTTATTAAATAAAGAAATAATAAGTATTTTTCTTGAAAAAATGTCAGCATTGGAATCAGATTCCAGTGGAATAAATCTAAGAAAAGTTGAAAAAATAAGATCCATGGATTTAATTCAAAGATACTTAGATTTAATACAAAATCCAAATATAACTGAAATTGATTTAATTTCCAATTTAACATATATTAAATCTACTTTATTTGCCAATAAACTATTTGATATGTATCAATTTGAAAGAAAACAAAAAAATAGAGATATTTATATAGATGATATTCAAAGATTATTTGATGGTAGTATTAAAGTAGAAGATATTATTAGAAAAAATAATATTACAATAAACAACGCTCAAGACTTATCCGTATTACAAAGACATTTATAAAATCAATTTATTATATAAGATGTAAAATGATTGACATTCCCGGGTTTCTTTGGTAATATCAAGTATGTTTGTAGGAGCAATCTTTACGAACCGCACTAAAGAGGTTTAAGTGGTAATACCCACCTTAAAGGCGAGTCTTCAAAATTTTATAAGGAGGTAAATGTAATGAAAGCTATATTCGTAACTGGTGGAAAACAATATTATGTTGCTGAAGGCGATGAAATCTATGTTGAAAAATTAGATGCTGAAGCAGGAAAAACTGTTGATTTTGATCAAGTATTATGTGTTGGAGAAAAGACTGGAACTCCATATGTTAAGGGTGCTAAGGTTACTTGTGAAGTTGTAAAAACTGGTAAACAAAAGAAAATCAGAGTATTCAAATATGTACAAAAGAACAATTTCCATAAGACACAAGGTCATAGACAACCATATACTAAGTTAAAAGTAACTAAAATAGTAGGTTAATTTATGATACATATTGTAAAAAGGGATAAGATAATTAAGATAGACGGACATGCAGATTATCAAGATACTAATGATATTGTATGTGCAAGTGTTTCATCAATAATGTATACTACAGTAAATGCTCTATTAAAATATAATGATAAATCTATCAAATATGAAGATGATGGAGATATAGTAACTATTAAAATATTAAAGACTGATAAAGTTATTAATATCTTAATTGATAATATGATGTCACTATTTAAAAGTCTAGTAACTAATTATCCAGATAATGTGAAAATTGAAGAGGAGGAATAAGAATGTATAAGAATATTATAGAATTAGACATCCAACGTTTCGCCCATGTTAAAGCTCAAGGTTCTACACAAAATGGACGTGATAGTGTCGGTCGTAGATTAGGCGCTAAAGCTGCTGATGGCGAAAAAATTAATGCTGGATCTATTATATACAGACAAAGAGGAACTAAGGTTTATCCTGGTACTAATGTAGGTATGGGTAAAGATGATACTCTATTTGCTTTAATCTCTGGAGTAGTTAAATATGAAAGAGTTGGAAAAGATAAAAAGAAAGTTTCTGTTTACGAAGCATAAATAAAAGAATGGGTTGACCATTCTTTTTTATTTTATTAAAGGTTTATTATTATTTTCAAATAAAGTGACATTATCATTAGTCAACATTTGATAAATTAATGCTGAAGTATCTTCATAATCCTTAACAACGTTATTGATATTGGCATATTTAGTAATTAGAGGGATTTGGATATTCTTCTTTATTGAATTGATATAATCTTTTCCTTTAGAACTAAATCCTAATAATCTAACATAACTTAATTTTGTATTGCTATCATTTTTCTTTATACCTAAAAGAATATGCGTTAACATCCTTGATAATCTATTATAAGTATATCTTTTAGATTTAATATTATTAATAAGTTCATCTAAAGAATTACTATTAAGTATTTCTTTTTTTAATTTATTTTCTATTCCTTCATCAACAGTTTCATATATTGATAAATCATCAGTTAGTATTTTATATTTTATTAAAGTAAATAAAAGTTTATAATCTACCTTATCTATTTTTCCTTCAGGAATATATTTATCTATATTTTCAGAATTAATTATTTTATTTCTAATATTAGATGCTGAAATAATTTCTTCATTAGAATTAATATCGTGATAACTGTTTGTTCTTTGGATACAAATAGGTTTTATATCAAAATGATTTTTTAATATAGCTTTAATATAAGAAATACCCAATAAATCATTTGGAGAATCTATACTTATTCCAATTGCTTTATTTAAAGCTGTAGGATAGTTTAAACCTTTATCTAAATAAGACTTAACCTTATCATTAAAACCATCGCTTAGTTGAATACTAGCAGCCTGTTTTAGCATATTAATATCACATGATTCAGAACCAAATATTATTTTTTCAACTCCAAGATTATTTAGCATAGTAATTGAAGTTTCAGCAAAAATATCAGCAGAAGAAGTACCATAAAGAACGGGTAATTCAAGAACTATATCAACTGCATATTTGAGAGCCAACCTGGTTTTTTCTTCTTTAGATTCTATAGATATATCACCACGTTCAGTGAAGTACCCATTTAATACTAATACAAGAATAGAATTAGGATACATTTCTTTAATCTTATTTATATAATATAAATGTCCCTTGTGAAAAGGATTAAATTCAGCAATAATACCAATTATATCCATGTAAAATACTTCCTTCCATATGTACAATATTACCATAGTAATTAAAAAAAATAAAATTTTATGTTAATATTAAAATAGGTGATAATATGGAAAAGCCAAGATTAAAAATATATTTTATACATTCTGCCAAGATAGATGCTAATGAACTTATATATTTGCCGGTTCTACGTAGTAATCAATTATCTCATGATGAATTAATATTTTCCGAATCTACGAAATATGCAGGTAAATATTATAAAGATTTAATTGATCGAGCAGATGTTTTAGTTGCCGAATTAACTAACCCTGATATGGGATTTAATATGGAATTAAAATATGGAATTATTTCCAAAAAACCAATCTTGGCCTTAGCCCAAAAGAAATATGGATATGAAGCAAAGTATGGAAAAATACTAAAAAATATCATTGGTTATTCTACAGAAGAAGAACTAAGATTTTATGTTGAAGCATTCGCTAAAAATTATGAAGGTAAAGTATTTTCCACTAAAGGTGAATCAACATTAGTATTAGGAGTACTAAAATAACCTATAAAGTAAAACTTATAGGTTTTATTTTTATTAAAATACTAAAAAAAGAAAAAGGTTGCATTATAAATTAATTTATGCTATTATTAAAAAGTTCGTTTTTTGGAAGGAGCTGATTTAGTAATGAGTAATTTAAAAGTTATTGCAGCTGAAAAGGTATTTAAAAAAGAAAATAGTACAACTTATTATGTTTCACCAATAGAAGAAGAAATAATTGATGGAACAGGTTTATGCATATTATTTAAGAAAAAAGATGAGTATGCCGAATATGATGGAGATACAAATTATAAGATAGGTTTTCCTGGAAGACCTCAACCAAATAATACATATGTAACATCAAGCACATATTCAGATCAATATGACATTAGAAAATGTATGTATACTATTGCAAATTCATCTATAGATGATGATGCTGCTAGAGAATTATTTATAAACAGAAATTTTTATAAAATGACTGTTGATAGTAATTATGTTGTAACTAATATAACTAACATGACTGCAAGTTTAGTTGAAGAACCTGCAAAAGTTAGAACATTAACTGCTGTTAATGAAAAATAATAGGAAGCATGTGCTTCCTTTTATTTTGTATAAAATCTATATAAATTATAACTTGGTTTATCAAATAATCTTAATCGTAACATACTAGTACCAACACCACCAGATATATATAAGTCAGCGTTATTTACCTTATAATGTTCATCGTAGTATTTCTTTGAACCATATGGAGTCCATATAGCGCCAATGTAAGGTAATCTTACTTGTCCTAAGTGAGAATGACCAGCAAATACTAAGTCAAATGAATAATTACTTATTGAATCTATTTGATCAGGCTCATGCATTAAAACTATTGTATACAAATCTTTATCATTTTCTTTCAAATAAGAAAATGCATTTTGATAATCAGGTTTACCATTCATATAATCGTCTAAACCAACAAATACAATTGGTTCTTTTGAATTATCATAAATATATTCGTAAGTATTATCTAATAAATGCCAATTAAGTTTACTTGTAACTTTATCGAAGTAAGTCTTTTGATCATAATCATGATTACCAAGCACATATAATACTTCAATTTTAGGGCTTAACTTGTTTAAAGCCTCAGCTAGTTTATCTAGATTTTCATCACTAATTTGAATATCTTGTTCAATTAAATCACCAGTAAATACAATAATATCAGGCTCCTGCTTATTAATATTATCAACAAGATTATTAACATCATCGATTCCAATCGTGGATCCGAAGTGTAAATCACTAAATTGAACTATATTAAGCGAATCATAATCAGAACTTAATTTAGATGTCTTAATGGGATATTCTTTTACTACAAGTCCAATCGTTCCCACATATCTTGCATATAATAAAACTAAAATACCAATAACCACGACCCCGATAATAATCTTAAGTATCATTAACTTCCTCTTATCTTCCTTAGATGTATCTATATCTATATCATTAACTTCTTTATCTTTTTCCATTTAATTCACATCCATCATATAAATATTAACATAAAGCTGATTAAATTATTAAGTATATGTATGATGATTGACACAAATATGTTATTAGTTTTATAAAAACTGTAATAAAAACCTAAAGACATTAATATATAAGGAATTATGAATAATAAATCTAACATATTATTACTATACATTAAATGACTTAAAGCAAATAGAATTGTATAAACAAAGAAAGCAGGTAAAGTATTTATCTTATTAAAGGGGTAAATAAACAATAAACTTTCTAAAATTGGTCCTAATAAAATAGCATTAATAAACATGATAGGAATATTTTGCTTTACATAAGATACGGTTAAGACATCATTAGGTGAAGCATGTCCTAATAAATATATAAGTAAATAATTAACTCCATACTCCAAGATTAATAATAAAATAGTTACAATAATGATATTTTTTAATTTGCCTTTTGTATCTTTCTTTATATTTTTAAATGAATTAAATAAATTATTACCTTGCTTATAATCTATAAATAATATTATTATCGTTAAAGAAACGTAAACAAATAGATAGCTAATAGTTACATCTTTTACAATAACGCTAAAAAAAGATAACAATAATGCTTCTATAATAAATAGGGAAATAATTGTTAAAAATGCTTGAAAGATATTTTTTGCTTGTAAATTAATAATTTTCATAAAATCACCTAAACTTATTTTATTATATTTATTTAAAATTTGCTATTCTTGTGTTATAATTTCTTTATAGTAGAGGGTATTTGGATAGAAATAAGAATAAATTGGAGGTTTCTTTATGGCAAAAAAGGGTTCAAACCACGGTGTAGGTGGGGTTTTTAAACGTTTTGTAGGAAATAAAAATACAGTTACATTACTAGGATTAGTTGCATGTATTGCCGTTTTAGTAATTGGTTATAATTATCGTGTTAATACGGCTATATCACCAGTATCTGTACCATATGCAAAAGTAGCAATAGATACAAGAACATTAATTACAAGTGATATGGTTGGAAATATAAAGATATCAAGCTCCTATCTTCAAAATGCTAGTAACATTGTAAAGACATCATCACAAGTAGTAGGAAAGTATGTATCATATAAAACTAGTATTCCTAAAGGTAGTTTATTTTATTCAAATCAATTAAAAGAAGCTAATCAAATGCCAGATTCAGCATTTGCTAACATTGCCGATGGTTATACAATTTATAGTCTAGATGTAACATCTGATACAACATATTCTAATTCAATTGCTGCAGGAGATTACATTGATTTATATATGAGTGCTAAAGATACGACTTCAGGTACAAGTTTAATAATTTATGCTGAATTAATTCAAAGTATTAGAGTACTTGCTGTTAAAGATAGCAAGGGTAACAATATAACTTCAACATCTACATCAACGAACAAACCTGCTGAGTTATTATTTGCCGTTCCAGATGATGTTTATTTATTATTAAAAGAAACGGAATATGTTAAATCTGAGATAAAGATTGAGCCCGTTATAAGAAACTCAAATTATACAAAGTCTGCTGGATCAATGAAAGTATCAAGTGAAGAATTAAAAGCCTTCATTGAACAGTATGTAACGGTATTAAGTTAGGAGGAATAGATATGGACGTTAATCAAGTAAAAACTAATATAAAAAGATTTTTAAGTAATCCTAATACTCTAACTTTTATTCTTGTAATTATCTTAATTATAATAATCTATTTTGTTTATAATTATTTAGTTAATAAAGCAATATCACCAGTTTCTGTTCCTTATGCAATCAATCAATTACAAGCTAAGGATGAAATAACATCTGATGATGTAGGAACTGTTAAAATATCAGGAAACTTTGTTACAGCTTCTGGAAGTGGATTAATTCAATCAGGAAGAACGGTTGTAGGAAAATATGTAGCTAATGGTTACCAAATACCTAAAAATAGTTTCTTCTATACTGATGCTGTTGCATCTGAATCTGAAGCAGCAACTACCGAGTTCTCTAATATACCTGATGGTTATACAATTTATCGTTTACCAGTTACATTCCATTCAACATATGGATGTTCAATCATGGAAGGCGATTATATAGATCTTTACTTTAAAGCTAAAGATGTTAATGGAACAAATTCATCTAACATAATATATGGTTTATTTATAAAATCTATTCAAGTATTAAAAGTAGTAGATAAAGATGGAAATGATGTATTTACTAATACCGATGATGATGATCAAATGGTACCTAAGTATATTGAATTTGCTGTACCAATTGAATACTTTACATTACTTAGAAAAGCATCATTGATACCAGCTGATACAGAACTTATACCTGTACCACGTAATGCTGGTTATTCAGAAAATCCAGAAGATACAACAATTGCCAGTGAAGCAATTGAGAATTTCATCTTAGCGTTATCATCTTCATATGGTATTGAATAAAATAATAAAAAGAAAGAAAGGGGTGGTACCATGGTAAATTCGATATTTGATCAAATGGACTTTGGACCATTACAAGAATTCCTAGAACAAGATGATATCACCGATATTTCTTATTCAAATGGAGGTCAAGTTTGGCTTAAAACCCTATCAAGTGGTATTAAACAAGTTAAAAGACCAGAAATAAATAATGCATTCATGGAAAAACTTGCATTCCAATGCTCAAATGTAATGGGTAAAACATTTAACATGGCCCATCCATTCCTAGATGCTGAATCTGCTGAATTACGTATGAATTTCGTTCACAGTTCTATTGCTACAAATGGAATTGCTGTCTTAATACGTAAGACACCAGCCAAAATAAGATTAAATAAAGATAAATTAATTGATGAACAATATATTACAGAACAATTACATGACTTTTTAATTAAATGTGTTGAAGGACATGCAAATATCCTTGTAGCTGGAGAAACTGGTTCAGGAAAAACTGAGCTAGTAAAATATTTAGCATCAAAAACTAAATATGATGAAAAAATAATAACTATCGAGGATACATTGGAACTTCACTTAGATAAGATTTTCCCTGAAAGAGATATTGTATCTATGAAGACTAATAATATAGCATCTTATACAGAAGCTCTAGTAGCCTGCATGAGACAAAACCCTATATGGATATTACTAGCCGAGGTTCGTTCTGCTGAAGCAGTACTTGCCGTACGTAACTCTATTTCATCAGGACACCATATTATATCAACAATCCATGCCGATCGTGCTTCTAATATACCTTTACGTTTGTATTCCTTACTAGAAACATCACAAGATGTTGATCAATTCGTTGTTTCATTCCATAGATATATTCAAATAGGTATTTATGTTAAAGGTTATTTTTCTAAAACCTTAAATAGATTCCAACGTGAAATAATTGAAGTATGTGAATTCTATGTTGATGATAATCAAAAAGCATGTGTTAATGAATTATATCAAAAAGGTATGGATGGTAAGATTACTTTACATAATCCAACGCAACACTTACTTGATTATTTAGCAATTAGTAATGTTATGTTACCAAAAGATACATTTAAATTAGGTGAAAGTGGAGAAGGTACTGAGGATGCTCATCAAGAGAGCTTAAAATATATGGAAAAAACTGGACAAAAAATACCAGTTCAACCTGTAGCACCTACAACACCACCACCTGCCTCACCTGTAGTAAATAATACGAAAGGTGATTTATTCAATATGAATGGTACCAACGTTATAACTCCAAGTGTTCAACCAGTTGCTCAACCAGTTGTTCAACCAGTTGCTCCTACACAAACTGTTAACCAAGTACCAGTTCAACCACAACCAGTTATGCCAAGTCCAATGCCAACACCACCTCAGGTGGTATCAGCACAAGTGACCTCACAACCAAATGCAATTGAAGAATTAGTATAATAAAGAAAGAAGATGACTATATATGGAATTAATATTAATGCTCGTAATCGCCGTATTTGTCTTGTCCTATCGCCAACAAAATGGTGAAAGTGTCTATGCATTTATCACGGGAACAATTAAGACCATCTATAACAAATATGCTCCATATAGTTACCAAGAAGTAAAGGAAAAAAGTAAAGAATTAGGACAAGAATATACAGCCAAGCAATATTTATCTCAAGTAATATTATTTGGAGGTGGAGCAGCCGGCATTTCTTATATGTACTTTTATAGTATAGTAAGAGCTATCCTTTATGGAGGTGTTGCTATCTTATTTATTCCTTATTTAGCTTACTTAAAAAATAAAAAGACTTATTCAGAATTTATTTTTGAGGAAGTTCAAGTTTATTGTACTAATGTTATTAATGAATTTAATACAACTCAATCATTTGTAAAAGCTTTGGAAGGTGTTAGAGATTCAGGAATTCTTGAAGAACCAATAGCATCTGATGTTAAAAAAGTTATTGATATGGCTTATGCCAATGGTACCATTGATGAAGCCGTTGAATGGTTTAATGGCAAATACCCATATTACATGGTTAAAAATATGCACCAATTGTTCTTACAAATAACTAAAGAGGGTGCAAAAGATTCTAGTGAATCACTTGAAAACATGATGCTAGATATCGACCTCTTAGTTGAAGGTGTATATCGTGATAAAATGGATCGTGATGTTTCACATAAAAAGTTTATTGGATTTGGCATAGCACTTTACTTCTTAGTAATGCTTACTCAAGCCTTAGTTAATACAGACAATTATAAAACAATGCTTAATCAATTATATGTTAGAGCCTTACTTCATGGTATTATCTGGGTAAATACATACTTCTTAATAAGTGGAGAAAAGTTTTATAACGAAGATACGGGGGTTGAGTAACATATGTATTATGAAATTGCAGCCTTAGCGGTAATAATTATATTTGTAATGCAGTATATAGGTGGATTTAATATAAATAAATTCGTTGATGATAATGCAGCATACTTTCAAAAATTAAAAGAATCTGACTTTGAATTCTATGCTAAAGCTAAATATGGTGATGCCATTGATATTGATAAATTATTTAATCAACGATTAAGAGATGCTATGTTAGTTACTCTTTTAATGGGATTTATGTTTATTTCTAAGTTTAATTATTTAATGATTATTATCTTATTTGCTATTTTCTTAGGAATGTTTAAATTACCATATTTCAAATTAAAAAAGTATTATAAATCTCACTTACATTTAATTGATACTCAATTACCATACTATTTAAAGAACCTCGAAATCTTAATACAACACTACACAGTACCAGTTGCCTTAGGCAAATCTGTAGGTGATGCTCCAGAGATATTTAGAGATGGTTTAAAAGATATGATAGAAAAGATCAATGCTGGTGATTCAACAATTCAACCATATATGGACTTTGCTAAAGAATTCCCAGTAAGAGATTCAATGCGTATGATGCGTTTACTATATCGTCTTGGATTAGGTAAACAAGAAAGAAAACAAGAGCAATTATTAACTTTCTCAAGAAACGTTTCTTCATTACAACAAAAAGCACGTGAAGCACGTTATAAAGAAAGACTTGATAAAATGGAAAGCAAGACAATGCAAATGCTTATTGCAACCGGTGCTGGAGTAATGGGCTTACTAGTTTTATCAATATTACAAACATTCAATGCTATGTAAAAGACTTATTTTTAAGTCTTTTTTTCTATTGTTGACCTTTTTGGTATGATATTCTATAATGGAAATCATGAAAGGGTGAAAATTAATGAATAGAAATGATTTTC
>CALMHN010000184.1 GCA_937863745.1 uncultured bacterium
TCTGTTTCAATGACATCCAATGGTTTGAGGTTATTAGAAGATGATATTTATAACTGGTTTTTTAATTTAAGAAAAAATAAATATATACATTTAGAAATAAGTTATGATGGACCTAATTGTTATAGACGTAAAGATAAAAATGGAAATTGTGTAAATAATTTAATAGAAAAAGTATTAAACAAATTAAATAATGATAATAAAACCTTTGCCATATCTTATACTTTAAACAAAGATAATTATAATTATTGTATTGAAGATATGATTACGTTGTTTGAGACATATGATCATCTGGAAAAAATAATATTAAGTATAGCCAGTCAAGATTTGGATTCCATAGACAATGATTATCAGAAGTCTGTATTGAGATTGAAACCTTATTTAAATGAGATATATAGAAGATATAGAAAACCCATTTGTGAAGAAGTGTGTGATGTATGTCAAAAATGTGTTTTTAATAATAAGAACTTGTATGCAGTACCCAATGTACCTTATCCGATAGAACATTCTAAATTTGCAAATGAAGATTTCTCATTATGGGAGTATTGCCATGAAAAATAAATTATATACCATTTTTATCAATATGACTGATAGATGCAATTTCAATTGTAAATACTGTTTTGAAAAGGATATACATTCTTCTCATATATTATCTGAAGATGCTGCAAAAAGTATAACTGAATTTGTAGAAAGGTTATTAAATTCTCAATTTTATACATCTAATTATAATGGTATCTTGATAAATTTCTTTGGTGGAGAACCAACTCTTAATCATATGGCCTTAAAATATATAGTCGAACATTTTAAACATAATGATAGTATCTTTTACTCCATTATAACTAATGGCTATAAGATAAATATATTACAGGATATATTTAAAGATATCAAAGATTATAAGATAAATAATGCATTCAAAACACATATTCAAATATCATATGATGGACATCCTATTCATGATATGACACGTCTTGATATTAAAGGTAATCCAACTGGTGATATTATCTATAATAACATCAAAACAATGATAAATGATGGTTATAATATCTCTACTAAGTCAGTTATTACTCCAGATACATTTAAGTATATGCCAGAAGCTTATTTAGATATACGTAAACTATTAAACGATCATGGGAATTATTTTCCAACTATAGATTATTATACTAAATATGAAAATGGTTATAAATTACAAGAACTTGAAGATGCTCTTTTAGAAATCGCTCCTTATGAAATAGATTACTTTAATCAATATCACAAGTTTTTCTTTACATGGTTTGAGCCAAATAATAATCATATCTGTTCTGCAGGTAAAGATGTAATAGGTATAGATACTGATTTAAATATATATCCTTGTGAAGGTTGTTTCTCTAATAATAAAGAGGAACATTTAATAGGAACTATCTCTGATAAAGATATAATTGATATACTAATTGCAAGAAAACATTATCATGAAGAGTTTGAATGTATGACACCTATTTGTGTAGATTGTGATACAACTACATGTTTTAAGTGTAATGTAATGAAATATAAAGTTTCATCTAAAAATGATTATTTGGATAGATGGTATGATTATACCAATCAAGACTGGTTGTGCACATATTATAAGACAGTAGGTAAGATTAAAAGAGCAGTTTTTAATCTTTTAAATAAAGGAGATGTTTATAATATTGGATCGAAATGCTGACTTAACTCTAAGAAAGATAATATATCAATTGTCTCAGGATGATTTAGAAGGAGCATATGATACAGTAAACAATAATATACAATTATTAAACACAATTGAGCCATTCTTTGCAAATATACTTTTAATTAGATTGTCTTTAATACTAAATGAAGTTGATGATATAAATGATATATTTTCTAATTTAATAGACATAATACAATCATATAGTCAATTAGATGATACGACGAAAGATGTATGGATAGATTTAATATTTTCTACTATTATAATGTTATTTAAACAAAATTTATCTGAAGATCAAGAAGAACAGCTATATGATATTCTAATTTCAGATATATCCAATGAATATTATATTGATTTGGGTTTGAATTATGCTAATAATAAAGATAATATAGATATAGATTCAGTGATAGATGCTCAAAACGAAATATTATATGAATATATTAGAAATATACTTAACTATTATTCTAAGTATAGGAGAGACTAAAGATGGGTAGTTTAGTTAGAAATATAACACCACCATGTCCATCCAATTATGGTCCAGGTGGTGATGGGCATCCTTGCACCAGTAATTTGACACCATGGACACAACCTTCTGATCTTACTAACGCTACTATTCTAGCACAACATTTAAATGAACTTAGAAATGCTATTAGACGTGAACAAGCTAGACGACAGATATCTCAAACAGATTTTGGTGCAAATGCTGCGCCATCTAATTTAATTACAGCAGCTCATTGGTCTGCAATTAGAAATGCAATAAATACATTAAAATCATTTTCGTGGTCATCACCTACGCCCACTACAGGTAGTATCATACAAGCAGCACAAGCAAACGAATATAGAGCTAAAATAAATGATGCTGAAGATGATTGTTTATGTCATTGCAATTATTGCACATGTAATTGTAATTATTGTACATGTAATTGTAACTATTGTACATGTAATTGTGCCTATTGTACATGTGTTTGTAATTACAGATGTACATGTTATTGTAATTATTCTGGTTATTCTGATGCAAGACTCAAATATGACATCTTATATATTTAATATGATTTTAATCAGATAAATTGGAGTGATAATGATGGATAATGATAAAAATGATCTGGGCTTAAGCTTTATTACACAATTAAAACCATGTATTTTTAAATATAAGAACTGTAATGATAACAGAAAGCATATAGGGTTTATAGCTCAGGATATCTTAAAGTTATTGCCAGAAAATGAATATGCTATTATTATGAGAGATGAGAACGGATTCTATATGATTAATTATAATGAATTGATAGCGCCACTTGTAAAAGCAGTTCAAGAATTAAATGTAAAAGTACAAGAATTAGAAGAACAATTAAAAAGATATGGAGATGGTAGATAATG
>CALMHN010000185.1 GCA_937863745.1 uncultured bacterium
GGAGCTACACAAACTACTGGTTATGCATTTGGACAAGGATTTGATGCTAATGGTACTGATAAATCTGGTGGTGCTGGTGGTTATTATGGAAGTGCTCGGTCTCCAGGTAGTGCATCATGGGCTTCTTGTACTGGTGGAGGGTCATCTTATATTGGTAATTCATTACTTTTATCATCAAGTACTATAACTAAACATATGACATGCTATAATTGTCAAACTAGTACTGTTGCAGCAACTATGACTAATACAACTACAAATGTTAGTGCTTTGGCTATAGCTGATAATGCTAAATCAGGAAATGGATATGCTCGAATTACTTATTTGGGAATGACTTTAAATTAAGATTGCTAGTCAATCTTTTTTTGTATGATATAATTTATATAGTTATTGATGGAGGTAGTATGAAAAAGTTTGTATTTTTTATAATTTCATTTTTCATTTTTATAAGTAATATTAATGCTCTTACTATTGCTCCAGTTGATATTACAAATGCTTCTATTTCTGATTTACAATCATATGTTGAAAAAGGTTATATTACTTACGAAGATATTACAAGAATTTATTTGGATAGAATTAATGCTTATGATTCTAATTATGATAGTATTATTAGTTTAAATCAAAATGCTATTGAGGAGGCTAGGGAAGCTGATAAAATTTATCAAGTAAGTGGTGCTTCATCACCTTTATTTGGTATTCCTATTCTTGTTAAAGATAATATTGATGTTATAGGTATGCCAACCACGGCTGGTTCTAGTGCTTTATCGGATTCTTATCCTTCTAAAAATGCTTATGTTGTACAAAAGTTATTAGATGCTGGTGCTATTATTCTTGGAAAAACTAATATGAGTCAATTCGCTATTAAAGCTAGTTCTAGTATGAGTTCTTATGGAATAGTTAAAAATAGTTTTAATACATTGTATAGTTCTTATGGATCAAGTGGTGGAAGTGCTGTTGCGGTTTCTTTAGGTTTTGCCGTGGCTTCTTTAGGTACAGATACCAATTCTAGTACAAGAGTTCCTGCTAGCGCTAATAATGTAGTTGGTATTAGACCCTCAATTGGATTAGTAAGTAGAGATGGGATTTTACCTTATGATAGTTTTAGAGATACTGTAGGTATTATCAGTAAATATGTGGATGATTCTTCAATTATTTTAGATGCTATTGAAGGTTATGATGAAAATGATTATGAAAGTAAAAGTGTTTTGTTACAAGATGATCCTTATTCAATGGATGGTACTTTAGAGGGTATTAATATAGGCGTCATGGAAGATTGGATAGATGAAAGCGATGATGATATTCAAGATTTAACTTATAAGGCTATTAATCAATTAGAGGAAAATGGTGCTAACATTATTTATTTAAATGACTTTTATACAGATGAAATGGATGACATTAATATGTCTATATCCAGTAGTGTTAATTTATGTGACTCATTTAATGATTATATTAAGAATACTAGTAGTTCAATAAAAACTTTTAATGATTTAGTTAATTCTCCTGGTAATATTTATAATTTGAAAAATTATTTAAATACATGTAATAAAAGTGATTATTATAGTAAGCCTAATTTTGATAAAAGATTAAAACTGCAATCTTTAATAAGTGATTCAATGGATAAGTTTGGAGTTGATATTATTGTATATCCAACTTTAAGTTCAGATGTTTCTAAACTTAGTAATATTAATGAGTCTAATTACAAATCTTATTCTAGTTATTTAGCTCCTAGTGCTGGTATGCCTTCAATATCGGTTCCTATGGGGTTTGGTAGAAATGGCCTTCCATATGGTTTAGAATTTATGTCAACTCAGTTTAATGAGTCGTCTATTTACTATATTGCATCGATTTATCAAATGCTTAATGATACTATTAAAATACCTAAAGAGGTTCCTAACTTATATGATATAAGTGAAAATGTTGAAGATTTAAAATCAATTTATGAAAGTGTTTATGATGATTCTCGATATGGCAGTTATCTTAAAGAAATTAGAGAATATTTTAAGAATTATTCTTCTAATGATAATAGGATAAGTGATGCTAATAATTTAATTGATGAATATGATGCTGTTCAAAATGGGGTGGTTTATAAATCGGAGATATTAGGTAAAACAATTACTATAATTATATTAATTATAATATTACTATATATAATCTATAAAATTAGAAAAAAAGGCAAAGAAAAAGGTGAAGTTTGATAAACTCACCTTTTATTATGCAAATACATAAGGGTCATCTGATGTTCCAGTTCCTGATATGTAATAGGCATTACTAGACATATTAAATACTAACATTGCTCGTTTTTGATTATAGGCATAAGATTTAGATAAAGTATAATATAATTGATATATCTTAGCGGAACTTTCTGAGCTTGCTGTTATTGTCCAAGTACTTCTTTCAGCATTTGATAACCAGTTGTAGTTAGCACATGATGTGGATTCAGTAGATGTACAATTATTATCTAAGCTTGCCTCTAAGAATTCATATGCTGCAATTAAACCAAATTGTTGACCTGCTAGTTTAACAGAACATTCTGTTGAACCATCTTTAGTAGAATCAGCTGTACTTCTTTTACCAATACATAATGTTTGTGTTGTTACATAAGACTTAGCTGTATCAGTCCATAGGGAAGTGTTATTATAATAACCATTTACAGCATCCTTTATACGAGAATTAATATCATTATAAATATATTCATTGATTCCATATTCTGATCCTAATTCAATATTATAACGATCATCCCAGCTTACTAATTCATCATCATAAGAGTCAGTTTGCATTAATCTAATAGTTCCATCAGAATTGATACGTATTATTCTAAATACTTCACCGGTATCAGGGAATTTTACATAGTTATTTGTAACTTCTCCCTTAAATACATATTCATCTTTATTTTGGTATAATCCAGGTCCTGTTTCAACAAGTGAATTATCCACGATTTTATCCTTTAATAAAGTTGTTTTATAATCCTTATTACAAGATATATTTGGACTGTAAAGATAGAATCCATTGTTGTTAGAAACAGTTATAGTACCATCACATGATAATTCATCATTTTTATAAGTTTTTGCAGGGTCTTCTAAATATCCTTCACTTATAAGTTTCTTTAAAGTAATACTTGTAGTATCTCCATCAGAACTTGGTAAATCTTTTTTATTATCATTGTAATATCTTACTGCAGATCTCTTTGCACTTGTTTGAATATCTACATAATTTAATTTTTTCTTTGAGCAACTTGCTATAACAAATATAATAATTATTAGAACAACGAATCCTCCAATGATGCCACCTAGCATTTTAATCATTTTGGAAGACATATAATCAACTCCAATCACTTATTAAATTATAACATTATAGTTTTTGCGTTTCAATTATTATGTTAATTAATTATTAATTAAAATAAATAGATTGAAAATAGAAAATATAGTTTGTATAATTATTTAAGATAAAAGGAGTGGTTATAATGGAATTTATTATATCTCATTATGTAATCTTTTTAGTTATTGCGATAGTATTACTATTAGGTTTGTTTGGTTATATAATGGACCGTAGAAAATATGAGGAGTATCGTGACGAAATAATTAATGAAGGAAAAGCTAGTAGTACAATACAAGCTGAACCTGATATTAAGGCAGTTGCATCTGTTGTACCTGTTCAACAAGATATTCCAACTGTTAAAGATGTGACAAGTAAGTAAGAAAAAGTGCATTTTGTGTGCATTTTTTTAAACTTTAATAGAACACTAATTCTTAATTTGTTATAATGGAAAACGAGGAAGTGAGAATATGACATTAGCTACAGTAGGTAGTATTATTACAAAAATATTAGATATTTGTATTGTATG
>CALMHN010000186.1 GCA_937863745.1 uncultured bacterium
GTTGATTTAGGAAAATTCTACAAATATAACGATATGGTTGTTAGAATAGCTGATTACTGTTAGAAGAACTCTGACCAGTTTAGACGTGTTATGGGTATATTTAGTGCAATCAAACCGTAGTTTGTATCATATACATAGTTAAAAGATAATTACCAGAAACTTATTAGTTTAAATGAAGATGAGACTATACAAAAGATAAGAGAAACATACGGTGAGTATATGGTAGTTAATTCTATTGTAGATAAACAACTCAAACCTATGACTAATATGGTATTAAGAAACATATATCAAAGAACATTTGATTAGTCGTTTTTTAACATATATTTATCAAGTTAGAATTAGAAGAAAGTAGCTAATATAGTACCTCATAAGTTTGCATAGGATATAGATAATGCTGGGTATATATTTGCTAAATACGATGAAACATTTGTTGTAATACCATCGTTAAGAACTATGGATACTGGTAACAAACATTCTGTTAGAACTGTTAAACTTATAAACAATATACTTAACGAAACTAGAGATATAGCTAAAAAGTATATAGGTAGACCTAACAGTTTTGCTAATAGAACATTGTTACAAGACGAAATTACGTCTAACTTGATTAACAACTATGTAACAAGAGACAGGATAAAAGAAGCAAAAGTAGATGTTAGAATAGGTGAAATATCTGGTTCGTTAGGTGTAGTTAATGTGTATATGAAAATCATAGATTTCTATGAAATAGGCGAGATCAATATACACATGACCTATTAGAAAGAATCATAATAACAGTTAATTTATGTTCGGTAAGGATTAATTTCCTGCCGAACATTTTTATATTGAGGTGTATATATGAATGTAATGATACTTAACTTTAATCAAGATATTACTGATAACAATGTATATATGTTAAATTTAAATACACAAAATGTAGATGAGTTTGGGTTTGATATAGATAACAGTCAAGAATATTAGCTGTTTAAAGAACATTTATATTCATAGTATCAACGATAGAATGGATACGATACTAAACTTGATGAACTGTTAGAAATAAACGAACAAATAAACTTGTTTGGTATACCTATACCGATTAGTAATATGAATAATATAAATAAATATATAAGTTTATACAACACATTTGAGTATGTGCTTGATAGAATATACGATTATAATATAGATATTCTTTATTTCGATTTTGATATTAACATATAGTTTAACCCTATTGAACGATACCAAATAAACAAATGGTTAGAAACAAACAGTGTGGATATAGACTATATTAACTATCCGTTTTTAGACTATACAGACGATGATGTGTATAAACTGTTTTCGTTATCTAAAAGTTTTATTAATGAAATAGAGTCTGTATATAAACCATTTTTCTTGTTTCGCATACAGAAATATGAAGATTAGATTGTGTATAAAGAGTATGTTATAGATAACGATGTGTGTTATGTTACGAACAATGTTATTGGTTCGTACACTATATCTAATACATAGGTATAGAACTAGATTTATTAGAACAATATTTTAGTTGGTACAGGTGAATAGATAGTATAGTATGAATAGGATATATCTACAGGTCAGTTTACGTTCCATCATGTTTAGGATTATACATTCTACGATTATATAAACTCGTTGTATTTAGAACAGTATAAAGAGTATACAGAACGGTACACAAATGTGTTTGTTAATTACATGTATGGGAATCAAGATAGAAGTTTATAGATATTTATAAAAGAGTACATTAAACTTATAAAAGGTGAATAGTATTTTCCTAGTTTAGAAGAAGAGTTAGTGTATCCTAGTAGAAACAAATAGTTAAACGATATACGTGTAGGGTTCTCATATATGTATGGCGAAGAAGAAATTAATGTTATAAAAGTATTTGACTATTAGTTAATAGACAAATATTATGTTAATTTTATTATGCATAACATATTAAAGGAGTAGTAGAATATATCTAAAAAGTATATTATAGGTAGTGTAGATAAAAATGTACATTTTCAAGGTAAAAGTATGTTAGAAGATTATTTAAACACATTAAAACAGAATTAGTTGATATACGATTATAGAGTAGATTTACAGTACGACAATGATAAAGCTGAATTAAATGTGTATATAAAAGATAAGAACATTAATAAAGAAGTATTCAAACTTATATAATTAAAAGGAGGAAAGTTTTATGGATTAGAAACGTGCTGTTATAACTTTAGATGATAAATATATAGGAACATAGACTGATATAACATTTTCATATCAAACAGATATTGTCCCACAATATTCTATTAACACTATTGATCCTGAAGGGTTTAGTGAAGGTATTTCGATGGTAGTAGGTACTATAAACCTTGCGTTAATTGATAGTACAGTGTTACAAGAATTAAACCCAAATAACGAGAAATTAAGATACGGGTTTGTAGAAGAAATAGACAGATTAAACTATGATGCTGGATATGAAGAAATAATTGATAGTGCATTAAGTGAATTAACTGAAATAAAGTTTATAGACGAGTTACCACCATTTACACTTAACATATTCAATATAGACAAAAAAGATGGTAAACCTATAGTTACACAGATGACTATTAAAGATGCAGAGTTTATATCGTATAGAATAAGAGTTAATGTAAATGATGTTATAGCGTTAGAGTCTATACAATTTATAGGATTAGACTATATATCTAAATTATATAAAGAGTGAGGAGGGTAATGTATGTCATATAGTGCTGTTCCTAAATATAAAAATTCTTTTACTAATTATTAGATTATTCTGTACGGAAGAGATTTAATGCCTGTTATAATGGGGAAAAACGTATTAGATTTTGATTTGATGGTTAGAAGAGATAAAATGCCGATAGCTGTTTTAGGTGGAGAAGGTAATAGTAATGTAACTATTATTAGAAGAGGTAGACTTGTACAAGGAACTTTCTCAAGGTTTATGTCTGATAATAAAGATACACAAACATTATTATTTGAAAATATAGATAAAAATTAGTTTCCAAAAGTATACGAGATGGTAGAAAAATCTGTTTCAGCTGATGAGATAATGGATTCTGTTAAGAAAAACAATAATGCTTATAAAGATTTTACTACACAAGAAGGTGTACAAGAATATACACAGTAGTTAAATGATGCTGGATTAGATTCTGTACTAAAATTCTTTAGTCGACCAGGATTAAGATTAAAAGATTTTAATGGATTGAATATGGTGTTAATAGGTATACCTGAATCTGCTGAATAGTATACTATTTCTAAGTATCCTAATAATGTATTGTTTGTACAACTTAAAGATGTAAGGTTTCAAGGTAATTCTATAAACATTTCTATAGATAACCCTAACGTATTAGAACAAGTATCTTTCTACTCGAAAAACTGTCATATGTATGTACCTAAATATAATAAAAAAAATAAATTATTGGATAATTAGGGTGATTATATAGGAATTCCAGTTTGAAGAAAGATTCTGGCTGACTAAATTGTGTGAAGACTAAATATTTTGTGAAAGGAGGACAGATGTGGCTGTCCTTTCATATGATTAAAATCACATGTTTCCACAGCCATAAATTATATGGATAACACAACAAAAGTGTTTGATACTGAAAAGTATGTTATATTTATACAACATAATTTAAATAGCAGTTTATTTAAAAACCCATTTGAACCTAAACTAACTGCTATAACTTTGTCTACTGATGTTGACGTTAAACCTGTATATTAGATAGGTACATATAATGTTAAAGGGTTTAGTTTTGGCGGTATGTTAATTACTGGTGAAATATATGCATTATAGAATGCTAGTAAAGAACATAACTTTGATTTGTTTTTAGACCAAATGGCTACTACTGTTATAAACAGAGAAATAGATTTTGTTAATTAGCAACCGTTTACATTTAAAATATTCTCTGCTAATATATTTCGTAATTCTTTTGATACATCTGAATTGTATATACAAGATATAGAAAATGTTAGAGTGTATAACAGAACTGAATCTAAAGATGCTAATTCAGATCAAAAAGTGTTAAGATACAGTTTTGTTTAGGAACGGCAAATACGTAGACAAATAGATATAAACGAAAATGAAACTGTTGTAGATGCATTAACTAGAAACTATATATCTTCTGTACAAACTGATTATAATGAAATACTTAACAGTTTAACTGGTATTGTTACTGACGATGAACTTAACAGAATAAGTAGTGTAATAAAAGAAACGTTCCCTGTACATAAAAAAATGTCTTCTGTACTTAATAGTGATAAAAACATTGTAGATGTAATTAACAAAATAAGTCAGTGAGGTATATATGCTTATTATAAATTCTAACGATATTGTTGTGTTTTTAACTAACCAGCAGAACGATATCTTTTATCTTGACCAACTTTAGTATTTAAAACTTAATATTAATAACAATATAACTCCTATATACTCATAGTTTTATAAAGATATGCAAGGTATAGGGTTATCACATTTTGTTGTTTATGGTGCTATATAGTTTAACTAGATAGGGTTTAATTAGTTAAAGAAACTATTTAATTATACAGAACAACATGATAACAAAAATAAGTTGGTATTTAAACGTATGACTATAAAGAACAAGTTACAATTGTTAACTGATAGAAAAGACGATATTATATTAGATGAAGTTACTTTCTTTTCTAACCAAAACACTACAACTGTTGATGGTACACCTACACAAGAAGTGTATCAGTTTTATTAGAAAAACATACAGTTTGATACTACTAAGTTAGGTGGCGAAACAATTGAAAGTGTAGGTAAACTTAGTGCTAGCAATATTATGGATTAGGAGTTTGAACGTAAAAAGATTTAGGATACACTTAAAGTTAGTATAAACACAGTTATTGATGGCGATACACTTGATGTTAGTATTGTTAAAAACAATAATTATCTATACGATATGATAAGTGGTTATTTAGATAATGGTATAGCAAGAGTAAGACTTTAGAATATAGATTAGCCTGAATATGGTACATTAGGTGAAAACAAAACTGGTGATAAATACGTTTCAGTTGATGGTGAAACTAGTAGACAGTTTTTAATTGATAATTTAGTTAGGTTTACTGATTTTTATATGTTTAACTACTCTAATGTTCTTGATGTGTCTTATGATAGGTTAGTTATGGATATATACGGATACGATGGGTTAGGTAATATGTCGTTATAGGCTATGATGATAGAGAATGGATATGCAGATATATCGTACTAGAATAAATAGTCGTATTTAGATATAGAGTTTATGTACAAACTTGGACAGTTAAAATCTGATTAGATAAAGTATCGACGTGGGTTATATCAACGTATATACGATTAGCCTGTTGAAGTATCTACACTTTCTAATTATAAAGGATTAAATATACCTGTTAAATATGATAAAATAGATAGTGGTAGTAGTATATATAATGATTATTATATGTTTAATATACAGCCAGAATTTAAAATAGCTATACCTAAATAGATAGCGTTACGGTTTAAAACTGAATACGATAAATTAGTTAAAGGTATATAGACACATAACATTATATTTGGTGAAATTATGTATAATAACGAATACTATTATGTTATTTTAAATAACATAAATCAATTATTATAAGGGGAATATTATGACTAAATACACTAATTTTGAGAATATAGATTTATATATATAGAATGTTGAAGGGTATAGATTGAAACTTGATTTATAGTCTTTTCTGCAATTAGAGTTTATAGAAACTGTTACACCGTATTTTGGTTATTTAGAGTATGAACTACAAGGGTTGTTACAAGGGAAATATTTGTATCCAGGCAAAATATAGTTTAATTAGCAGAATTTACATCCATTACTATACTATTACTATAACGAAGGTAAAGAAAACGGTGTACTTAAATTGTATGAGAACTATGTTTTAGAGGCACCTATTTTAGAGGTTATAGATAAAGTAAGATTTGCAAAAACTGTACTTAAAAATGTATTCTTTATAGGATACTAGTTAGAAACTACACCTGATGGATAGCCTATACAAATAGCACATAACATGTATTTTATGGATTATGAAAATAAGGAGTTGATTTAATGGCGGATAAAAAAGTTAATGAGAATATTGAAGAGAAAGTTAACGAGTTTAACAACACTGACGCTATAAACGAAGATGAGTTATTAAAACTTTTAGTTGAACATTATGGCGAAGATATAGGTAAAACGTATGAAAAGTATAAAGATAAAGATGTATATGTATACATATTTAATGATGATGATGTATATCTATTTATGGGTATGAAGAATAAAGAGTTTAAAGAAATTAATAAAAAAGCACACGAACTTGCTATAATGAAAAATGAGTCTCCAGAAGATATGCTTAAAAACCTGGTAGTAAGTAAATTTGTTATATATCCTGAACTAGAGTTAGATAAATTAGACGATATGGAAGCAGGTAAGTTTGAAACATTATATGAACTAATAATGACAGCTTCACATTTTAATACACAAAATCCTGTATTATCGTTGTGATTATTATGGATATAAATAAAATACAGTTAGCATTAAAACTGTAGAAGTATAAAGAAAAATATTCATCTATATACACTAAACAGTTAAATGATGAACTGTATATATTTAAACATCCAACTGTATCTGATATAGAATAGTTCTTCAGTGTATTGAATGTTATAGACTTTAGTAATGAAGAAGCATATGTGTTTATATAGTATCACTGTTTATTAGAACCAGAAACTAGTTTAGAAGATATATAGATTGTCCCGTTTTTAAAAGAGTTGTTTGTTGAAATAGGTGAAGCTATATTTAATAGTTATAATATAGATTACAATAAACTAGACGATGTTATGGATGATATAGTTAAGAATAAACAACATTAGCCTGCATACTTATATTTAGTTGAACTGTTTAGTAATATGGGATACGATTACCATAAAATGAAAGATATGAATATAGAAGAGTTATAGGTGTTTTGGCATATATATAAATCTGTAATCGGTCAACAAGATAAAGGTGTTACAGAAGAAGTGTATGATAAATAGGAAGAAGATTTTTTTAAGTATAAAGAGTTGTTTGAAAATAATAAAGAAGATTTTTTAAAGAAATTACAAGACGCTCACTTATTTCAGTGAGCGTCTTTATATTTACTTCAACAAATCTAAAATTATGAATTGACGCTACTTACAACCTCATTGTATAAGCCCCATATTTATGTTTTTATATGCTTTGTGGTATAAATACACATAACGATAAAATATAAACGATATACGAGGCGCTAATAAAGAGGTTGTTTTTTTAC
>CALMHN010000187.1 GCA_937863745.1 uncultured bacterium
ATCAATACCTTGAGCACGACTATTACACTGATATAATTACATTTGATTATACAAATGATTTAGAAGCTAAAAAAGCTAATATACCTGGAGCTGATGATCTTAATATAGGTAAGTTTATACTTAAATATAAAACTAGTTCACATATACTTAATAATCTACCATTTGATGATAAAATTATTAAAGAAACATTAAATAAATAAAGCACTTCATTGAAGTGTTTTTTCGTGATATAATACTTATGAAAATATGGGAGAATGGGCATGGAAAAAATCGCAGTTATAAAATTAGTAGAAGAAAAAATAAACCCTGAAAGTCTTGATAGTAATATCGTATTAAATGGAATAGATATGAATTATCGCGAATTCCTTGAAAAATATGCAACAGGCTTTATTAAAGATACAACAAATCCCGATATTGAAGCTATTGCCACTTATTTTAATGATAACTTTGGTAAATATTTAGTTTCTAAAACTAAAGAAATAGAAGCCGAACAAAGAAAGATCAACTATGTAAGAGATTATTGTATGAATATAACAACTAAATCTCCAATTTTTATAGGCGATTCAGTCATGACTATTGAACAATATTTAATCAAATTAGTTCATGAAGAAAGAATGAATGATGATTTTACCATTACATGGGGACCATTTAATAAAGATATAAATCAGGTTGTAAATGCTTTACTAAGAAACAACCGTGACAAGTTAGATTTGAAAGATGAAAAATATATAATATATGAGAAAAAAGAACTTATTGATGAGTGTATTAATAAATTAAAAGAAAATGGCTATGGAGATGTTTTGAGTTCTCATTTAGATGAAGATGAAGAAACGTTTGAAGAAGCCTTAAAAGAAGATTTATTATCTAAATTGGATAATGATATGACTATTAAAGTAAATGGATCAGCCATTTCTCTAGGAGACTATGCCATAAAGCAATCAGACTATGCTCGTAAACAAATTCAAGAAATGGTAAATAAATATAATAAAGTTAATGATAAACCAGTCATGGTTGGTGAAATTAATTTAACACCAAGTAGAAATGGTCTAGAGATAACAGGTGAAATACCAGTAATATTAAATGATGCAGATAAAGAATCTATTATTAATCAAGTGAATAATGATGATTTAACTATTTCTAATCAAATAGCATCATCAATAAAAGCTATTAAAGAGACAAAAAGTAAAGGTATGTTGGATTTAATCGATGCTCACTTAGAAGAAATCAGTAGGGAGACTCTTAATGAACATGAAACTTCTTTACTAGATTATGCGAAAAAAGCGCTTGATCAACAAGAAAAATATATTATTAAATCATCTAACAATGATGATGATTTTAAAGTAGTCTTATCCAAGAGATTACAAGAAATAGATGGGGATATTAATAATTTAATAAAAGAAGCAACTATTCAAAGTACCGATATTAGACCAAATCTATCTAAATATGAAGGTGAAATAGCTAATTTATCTTCCAAATCAGTAGAATTTAATTTAGACAATTCTCCTGAATTTAAAGTTGTTAATGAAACACTTAAAAAAGCTTATATCGTAGCTAACTCGATTACAAAGTTTAATCGTGAATCATTTAAATCAAGTCAAGAAATAAACGATTTGATAACCAGATTAAACCAAACTCTAAATAAAAACTCAAGTCGTAGTGTTCAAGAGGTAATCGTGGATGGTATTATTGAAAAGTTGGAAAGTATAATTAATCAAGGAAATATCAATGACTATGAAAAGAAAGAATTTTTAAATACAATAAATAATAAATTAAAAGAAAATGGCTATGAGCCAATTAGAGAAGGGATTTATAAAGAATAAATGGATGATTATAAAGAATTTGATACAATGCTTTCAAAAGACAATGAAGAAGTAAAAGAAATTAAAGATGAAGCCAAAGAAGATTTAGCACGTTTAATTGGTAATATTAGATCTTACAATGTAAGTTATCCTAATAATAATGTGAATATAAATGATAATTTTGAACAATACCAAATAGAAGATTCTTTTATAAGATATAATATAGATAATGAAATAATTGATTATAAAATAGATTTATTAAGAAGATACTTAAGTGATTTAGAACTTGAAAGAGGTTTTAATGAATATCGTTTAGAACAAGAACAAAAATTATCTAAAGAAGATTATTTGAATTACTTAAATAATCCTGTAGTAAAAGGCGAAAAAATAACCATTTGGTATAATGAATTCAAAAAGAAATAGAGCAATAATATTTGCTCTATTTTATTTATTATAAATATCAATATCAACAGCACCATTTATACCATCAATAACACCATCATTACACATTTGCCATAGAATGTAATTACCATCATAATTCGTATGGTCTACATAATGAGCAAGCCATACTGGATAACTATTATATATCCACATATTATTAAGATAGTATTTACTACCATACAATATTGAATCATAACCATGACTTTCAATAATATCATGGAAAGCAAAGAAACATTCATTTAAAGTATGAATACTTATATCATAATCTCTAAAGTTAGACCAATTTTCCCAATCATAAACAATTGGAAAATCCAAACTCAAGCCATCCAAATCATTAATAACCCAATTAGCTTGTTCCTTAGATTTTTCAACACTTGTACTTGATGTATAAACATAAACTCCAACTTTTAAGCCTGCATTTTTAGCACCTTCATAATTTTTTCTAAAGTAAGCATCTTCATCTATTGTTTCATCAGGTTCTGTATTAACTGCCATTCTAATAATTACAAATTCACAACCAGCATTATTTAAAGCTTCAAAATCAACATCGCCTTGCCATTTAGATATATCAATACCAATCATGTTAGTATCATTCTTATAATTGCTTAAAACATCGCTAAACAACGTTTTAGTGGTAGTAGTAGTACTTGTATTTGTACTATTACTACTAGTAGGCCATTTACTAATAACATTAACTGTTAAACTATGTTTATTTTCATTGCCAGAAGAATCACTTATAACATAATTTAAATTATAAGTTCCTTCCTTTGATGAATCATATTCACCAACAATATTACAACTAGGTTCATTATCATAATTATCAGCATAATTAACACTAGAACAAAAGTCTCCATCATCACCAACTAAAACCGTTTTACTTGAAGCTACATTTAAATAAATTGGAGCAACACTATCAATAACTTTATAATCTAATTCATATTTGTAACTTTTCTTATTATATTTATAATTAATAACATATTTATTATCACCAATAGTATTACTATCTAAATAATAACTACCATCAATAATATCAACATTACTATCAATTAAATCACTAACTTTTTTATTGGAATATACTTCTATATTATTATCTTTTGTATTAATATAAACTCCATCAGGCATTTTATATTTATCATAAAAATAGTTTATTTTAATAAATATAATTAATCCTACTAAGACAATAATACTAATCACAATTATCAATCTTTTTTTCATAAAATCACCACATCAATATTATACATTGAATAATATTAATTTGATATACGTGTTATAATAAAAAACGAGAGGAAACATTAACATGAATAAAAATACCACTAAAGAATTTATATGTCCTAAATGTAAGAAGCATAATAAAGTATCTTTAAATGATAACTTTTATAAAGATTCTATTCCCAAAATAATTGATCGCTCAATATTCCAAGTAGAATGTTCTTATTGTCATGAACATGTTTATATAGAATATCCATTTAATATTTTAGGGGATAATTACTTCATATATTACACACCTACGGTTAATGATTCCCAAAAGCAAATAGGTGATTATATTACAAGAGTATGCGATACCTATGATGATTTAAAAGAAAAAGTTTTGATATTAGAAGATAATTTAAATGATATAGTAATAGAGTTTATTAAAAAGTTTATTCTTGAACAATTATCTTCAGAAGATAAAATAAAAGTAGATGGAATAAGATATGATTCAATGAATGAAAACAATCTTAATTTTTATCTATTTGGCTTGCAAAAGAAAGCAATGATTCCGATAAAATTCTATGAAGATATCTTAGCAAGAAGTAAAATAAAAAAGATAAAAAAAGGTATCATGGTAGATGAATATACATACCATAAATACTTTAAGTTGGTGTAAAAATGAAATATGAAATAAAAAACGGATCTGTTATTATTGATGGTAATTATATCTTAGATGATATAAATTTTTCAATATCAACTGGTGATAGAATAGGCATAGTTGGTCGAAATGGAGCTGGTAAAACCACTTTATTAAAAGCCTTAATTGATAATACAATGCTTGATGAGGGCATTGAAGATAAGAAATTTGAAATTCAAAAAGTAGGAACATTTACGATAGGATATCAAGAACAAATAAAATTTGCTGATGAAAATATCACTTTACTAGATGAAATAAAAAGTTCTTATAAAGATATAATTGAATTAGAAAATAAAATAAATAAATTATCCAGTGAATTACATAAATCCAATAAGAATATCAATGATTATACGCAAGCCTTAGAACGATATAAGTATTTAGGCGGATATACTTATAAAAAAGAATATGAAATAGTTTTAGCTAAATTTGGTTTTACTGAAGAAGATAAAAATAAAAAGTTAATATCTTTTTCAGGAGGAGAAAAGACAAAGATTGCTTTTATAAAACTATTATTGTCCAAGCCAGATATTTTATTTCTTGATGAACCAACAAATCATTTAGATATTACATCACTTGAATGGTTAGAAGGATTTTTAAGTACTTACAAAGGATCATTCGTTGTGGTTTCTCATGATCGTATGTTTTTAAATAATATAGTTAATACGATCTATGATGTAACTAATGGAAAAACTGTTAAATATACAGGTAACTATGATTCCTATATTGTACAAAAGAAGGCTAATTTAGAAACCTATACTAAAGAATATAATAAACAACAAAAAGAAATAGAGAATCTAAAAGAAATATATGAAAGATTTCGCTTTAAACCAAAAAAAGCAGGACTTGCTCTATCAAGATTAAGAAAATTGGAACGCATGGATATCATGAGTGCACCTGAAGTCATAGATGAAAGAGTATTTAAAACTAATTTAGATGAAATTGAACTAAGTGCAAAGAAAGTACTAATATTAAAATCACTTGTTGTTGGCTATGATAAACCTTTAGCAAGTATTGACCTTGAAGTATTAAGAGGACATAAAATAGGTGTAATTGGAGCAAATGGAACTGGTAAATCAACACTTTTAAAAACAATAAATGGTATTATTCCTCCAATTGAAGGAAGTATCTTATATGGTTTAAATGTCCATCCAGGGTACTTTGATCAAAATCTTAAGATGATTGATGAAAGAAACTCCGTGTTACAAGAATTTAGAAGTGCCCATCCCGAAATTGAAGAAGGAATTGCCCGTGCAGCTTTAGGCTCATTCCAATTTAGAGGTGAAGATGTATATAAATCAATTACATCTTTATCAGGAGGAGAAAAAGTACGCCTAGAATTATGTAAAATACTATATAGTAAGCCTAACTTATTAATTTTAGATGAGCCAACAAATCACATGGACATTTATGGAAAAGAACATCTAGAAGAAATATTACAAGAATATGAAGGTACTGTTCTTGTAGTATCACATGATCGTTATTTTATTAATAAGGTGGCAACCGATTTACTTGTATTTGAAAACAATCAAGTAACTTATTATCCATATGGCTATGAAGAATATATGAATAATATAAATAATAAGATACAAGAAAAAATTGAAACTAAAAAGGCTGAACTACCAAAAAATAAGATAGCACTTGATCAAGAACAAAAAAGAAACAATTTATATGAATTAAAAAAAGAATTAAAAACATTAGAACAAGAAATAGTAAAACTAGAAGTAAAGCAAAAAAAATTAAATCTTGAAATATCTAATCCAGAAGTATATTCTGATTATGAAAAGGCTAATATTGTAAATAATCAAATAAAGAAAGTAGAATCTGAATTAACTATTTTAAATCAACAATGGGAAGATTTAACTAATAAAATACTATCTAGTAATAAAGGAGAATAAATGTTAAATATTGTATTATTTGAACCAGAAATACCACAGAACACTGGTAATATCATGAGAACATGTGTTGCTACACATACAGCTCTTCATTTAATAAAACCCCTAGGTTTTTCCTTAGATGAAAAAAGTATAAAAAGAAGTGGAGTAAATTATATTAAATATTGCCAATACAATATTTATGAAAATTGGGAAGACTTCATGGAAAAGAATAAAGATGGTGAATTTTATTTCTTTACTAGATATGGTCATAAACCTCATTCGGATTTTGATTATAAAGATAAAGGCAAAAATATCTACCTTGTCTTTGGTAAAGAGTCAACAGGCATTCCACGTTGGATTTTAAAACCAAATCTAGATTCATGTGCAAGAATTCCAATGACTGATAAAGTAAGAGCCCTAAATCTTTCAAACTGCGTTGCTTTAGTAACTTATGAAGCAATGAGACAAAGAAACTATGAAGATCTATTAAGAGATGAACCAACTTGTGAACAACATAAAGGTAACCATTTTATTGAAGACTATGAAAAAGAAGCTTAATTATTAAGCTTCTTTCTTTTCATCCATATTATCAATGCTTATAGCATTAACGGGGCAAGATTCACTTGCAGACTTAGCATCATCAGTAACTTGATCATTTTTAACAACTGAAGTACCTTCATCACTAAATTCAAATGTATCAGGTGCAATTGCTACACAAGCACCACATCCTATACAAATATCACTATTAACTTTAACTTTCATTATTTCCTCCATTAATAAGATTATATAAATTTACAACAAAAAAAACAACTTTCATATACAAAATAACTAGATATATGATAAAATTTAAATGATAAGGTGAATGCTATGCAAACAAGAATGGATAAATATAAAGTTATTGATGCACCAGTAAAATCACGTACACAAAAAAATAGTGAACTATATGATGAAATTAAGAAAAGTTCATTAACAAGATTTGATGTTAACTCTAACATGTCAGTAATTGATACCAATGCTAAGAATGTTAACGTTAATAAAGTACGCGAGTTTTTGGATGAGCGATATCGTGATGATACACCTAAAAGAAAAAGTATCGATTTACCAGTAGATTCACAACAAGAAACGACTGAAATGGAACCAACATCTGATACTAAAGAATATGATATAAATGCTATTATTGAAAAAGCTAAACAAGGTAAAAATGTTGATTATAATAAGGAAAGATTAAAAAAAGTACGTGAAGCTCAATATGAAATTTTAAATAATCTTGATTTAGAAATTCAAAAAGTTAGTTTAAATGATCAAGAAGAGAAAAAAGAAGCTGAAGAGAAAAATCTAATGAGTTTAATTAATACAATTACTCAATTAGAATTAGAAAATAAACAAAAATATAATAAACAAGTAGAAGCTGATTTGGATTTATTAAGTGATTTACGTGATGATGAGCCTAGCGAGCCCGAAGAACAAGATGAAAAAGAAGACACAGGAACTGCCGATGTTGTAATAGGAACACCATCTAAAGAAGAAGACACAATCAATAAATCAATCGAAATTACCCAAGAAAAGCCAATGCCTACAGTAGAAAATAATCATGAAGATCATATAGAAGAAACATTAACAAAGTTAAATATTGATATGAATGCTTATGATGATTTTAATGATATAGCTAAAAATGATAAAACAAGTATTATTATTAAAATTATAATTTTCTTAGTAATAATATTACTATTAGCTGGAGCAGCTTATATTTTAAATAATTTGTTAGGATTAGATTTATTTAATTTCTAATCCTTTCTTTAGGCCTAAATACTAGAAATATTATTTATGTTATGCTATTATTTAATAGTAAGGTGATAGAATGAATCAATCATTTTCTGAAAAATATTTTATAAATCCAGGAATTGAATATGGTATTAGAAGTTATAATGCATTAAAAAAAGGCGAATCTTACGAGAGAATTTATACCTTTGAATTATATGTAATTAAAGCCCTAATAACTATATATGGAGAAAAAAGTATCTTATTACCATATAAGTTTGATAATGAGAAAGCTTTTGAGTGCAATTTAATGATTTATGATTTAAAAGAAAATGATATGAAATCATTTATAAATTATATGAATGAATATTATAATTTCATGCATAATTACAAATCAGAAGTAAGAGCAACAGGATTAATCAATGAAATAGAAAAACTACTAATGGAAATGATTAATAGAAGAAGCAAGAAGAAAGAATTTAGTCCTGAAGAGTTAAATAGATTTGATGATGTATTTAATCCAACCGGAGGAGATTTACAAAAACTAAAAGCACTAGTTTCATCTGATGAAGGATTAATAATTAAAGCCTGGGAAAATAACAAAGAAACAATAATTAATACTCAAACACATTTAATGCCTGTCAGTCCTAGTTTATTATCTTCAGAATTATATAATAAATATGGATATGACATAAGGACAATTGCTTCGTTAAAAGAAAATGAAATTTTAGAAGTTAATAATGCAATTGAGGCAGAAGAATGCAAACCAGTAGAACCTGTTATTGAAACTAAATGTAAAAGGCATTTAGCATTAACATCAGGATCAGTAATCATAGATTCGCTAATATTAATGAGTGTTGTTGCAACCGAAATAATGTTGGGAATCATAACTTACGCTGGACTATGGGGGTAATATGGAATTAAAAATAGAGGATAAAACCTACGAAGTAATAAAAAATTATAAAGATGGGTATGATGAAGAAACTGTAAAAGGTTTAATAACAGACTATTTTTATGATTATGATTATATATTTGGTGATTGGGCTTATGGAAAACTAAGACTAAAAGGATTCTATAAAGAGAATAACCAAGAAGCCAAGAGAATAAATAATATAAAATATTTAGATGATTATATAAAACTTAATTGTGCATATGATTGCAAATATTTTTTACTAGAAAAGAAGGGTTAATATGAATAATGCGACAGCTAATCAAAATACAATCGGTATTGATATCAGTGTGATAGATGAAAATGCTAATAAGATAGAAACTAAAGCTATTGCTTATTTTACATTACTATCAAATGGTAAAAAATACTTATTTTATACACATGGAGAAATAGTAAAAAACAGTCTAATTA
>CALMHN010000188.1 GCA_937863745.1 uncultured bacterium
TTCTGTAGTCTCTTCATTATTATCTTCAGTATTATCTTCTTCTGTTTCACCAGTTGAAGATTCATCTTGCTCATTTATTAAACTATCTAGTACAGCATTAATCATTTTTCTAACTGAATCATCAGCATATTTTTTAGCAAGTTCCATAGCTTCATTTATTACAACAAGATCAGGAGTATCCATGTATAGCATTTCATATATGCTCATACGCAATATAGCTCTACCCATAGAATCAAGTCTATCAATTGACCAATTATTTAAATGTTTATTAGCTAGTTCATCAATTTTATCAACATATGTTGTTGTTCCATAAACCATATCTTTAACAAACTCATTTTCAATATCAACATTATCTTTAATTATATCATCAAGGTTATACTCTATTTTATTATTCTTATAAAGTTCTACTTGGTAGATAATTATCATTATTTTTTCTCTTAATTCACTTCTAGTAGCCATATAAACTCCTCTTTCATCAAAAGATTATAACATATTTAATAATTATATTAAACATTTATTTTGTATCAATAACCTTTGTTCTTCCAATTAAATCATCAAGTGAACGATGATCCTTATTTTTTATTAACATGATTAGCATGATAATCTCAACTATTACTGATAAAGATGTTATAGCAACAGATATATATAGATATTTTAAATTAGGTAAATAATATAGGCAAATATTATCTATTATCATGAATAATGTTATTCCTGAAAATAAAGTTGAGCCATATATAATACTTCTCAATATCAAATTAACTAAGGTTACTTTACTACCATCTTCATTAACTATTTTTAAATTAAAGAGTTTCTTTCCTAAAGATGCACCACCTACAAAATAAGTAAATATTACAAAGTAAAGAAAGAAAAATATTAAGTACCAAATGTAATTATAAATACTAGCCTTTTTTACGCTAACATATGCTGGTGCAATAGTATTTGCAAAGTTATATGTCTCAACGGGATCAGCACTCGTAAAATTGCTGATGGCATTTTGATATACTTCAGAATACTCACTTTGAGCGGATGTATAATCATTCATCTTAGGATTAGTATATGAACAATTACATATTAAAGTTGTAAGTAAAGTTATGAAGAACATATCCAATATAAATGCTGATATTCTTCTCCATGAATAATTATTTGTTAAATTCATAAAAATCACCTAGATAAATTATAACAAAAATAATTAATTAATACATATTTATTTATATATTTAAGTAAAATAGCAAATATTGTTTGCAATTTATACTAATATTTGGTAAAATCAAGTATGTATTTAAGGAAGGAGCGATAATTTCGATGGCTAATATTAAAAGTGCAAAGAAATCTATAAAGACAGATGCTGTTAAGACTGTTGATAATACTTCTAGAACATCAAAAATCAAAAATGATATGAAGAAGATTGAAGACGCTGTAAAGAATAATAATGTTGAATTAGCTAATAAGGAACTTAAGACTTTTGTATCAGATATTGATACTGCTTGTTCTAAGGGTTTAGTTAAGAAGAATACTTGTGCTAGAGAAAAATCTAGATTAAATAAAAAAGTTAAAGAAATGAGTAAGTAATCATTTCTTTTTTTATACCCTTTTGTTATGATATTTATGGTGATTGTATGAAAAATAGATTCATGACATTTATCTTTATTATTGCTTTAGTTAGTATTACTCTTTATAAATTAGATGATATTTCTAATTTATTAGCTAATTATTTTAATAATACGGAAACGACAAGTGTGGAAGAAAAAAATCAATATGCAAAAGAAGAAAATTATGAGTATGTACAAATAAGTGATTCTTATACGCCTTATAATTATCAAGAATTATTAAATGTATTTTATACTATACTAGATGCTGGATATGATACTTATACATTCTATTGTCCTGCTGAATATAGTGATTGTATAAGTGATGTTGAAAATATAAGTGATACAGCTAATGTATCAATACTAACTAATTTAAGTAGTTATGTATCTCCATATAATAACTTTTCATCATTGAAAGTTAAATATGATACAGCTGGTGAAGTAACAGTTGATGTTACCCATCTTTATAGTGAAGAAGATATAATTAAAATAAGTAATAAAATAGATACTTTATGGAAAGAATTAGTTACTCAAGGAATGAGTAATGAAGATATCATTTATGCTTTCCATGATTATATTATTAATAATTCAAAATATGATGAGAATTATGATAAAGAACTAGCTCAAGGAATTACCCCTACTTACCATTCAGCTTCGGCAATTGGTCCTTTATTTGAGGGATATGCTATTTGTTCTGGTTATACAGATACCATGGCTTTAGTACTTGATAAACTAGGAATTAAGAATTTTAAAGTTACAAGTGATACACATGTATGGAATGCATTATATATTAATGGAGAATGGTTAAATTTAGATTTAACCTGGGATGATCCTGTATCAGAAGATAGAACGCAGAATAATTTATTACATAAGTTTTTCTTAATTGATACAAATACTTTGGAAAGTTTTCAAATAAGTGATCATAATTATAATAAATCTGTTTATTTAGAATTAAATTAAAAAGGAACTCTATTTTGAGTTCCTTTTGTTATATAACATTATTATTTTATCTTTAAGTGTCGTCTTTCTCTCTTTTGAATATGAATTATTTACGGCATATAAGAATGCTTGAGGATCTCCTAACATGATTAATGTTTTTTTAGCGCGAGAAACACCTGTATATATTAGTTTATTATATAGCATTCTTTTATATTCGTTTGTTACAGGAATTATAACATGTTCAAATTCAGATCCTTGAGATTTATGAATACTCATAGCATAAGCTAATTTGATAGTTCCCATATCTTCACGTTTAAGAGTTACAATGTTTGAATCAAAATCTATTGTCATGAATGATGAAGAATTGGAAGTATCTATATCAATAATATAACCTATGTCACCATTAAAAATATTTAAATCAATGTTATTCACTAAATTGATTACTTTATCGTGTACTCTAAATTTTGTAAATCCAATTTCTACCTCTTCTTTTTTCTCTGATGGAGGATTAAATAATTGTTGTAATATTACATTTATATTATCTATACCATTAGAAGTCTTATACATTGGTATTAATACTTGAACATTATGTTCATTCATTTTTTTCTTAATGCACATTTCAATAATACTTTTAATAGTACCTTTTATCTCATCAGGATTACATGTGATAAAACTATAATCATCACGTTTTTCTAATAGGTTTGACTGTATATCAACATCTTTTATTTCTTTAGCTAGTATGGGAATAAATGAATTATCACTTTGACGATAAATGTTATCTAATTTTACATGAGTAAAAAGATCTGTTTCAATTAAATCTTTTAAGACATTACCAGGGCTTACTGGTGGTAATTGGAATGAATCTCCTACTAATACTAATTTGGTATTATGCATTATTCCTCTTAATAAGGAAGCAAATAAATTATTATCAATCATGGATGTTTCATCTACGATTAATAATTCTTGTTTAATTGGATTATATTCATTTACACCAAATTCATTAGTTTCCCTATTCCATTTTAAATATCTATGAATAGTTGAAGCAGGAAATAAAGTCGTCTCTGTCATACGCTTAGCAGCTCTACCTGTTGGAGCTAAAAGTGTTACTTCATGATTCATCATATCATTAGTAAGGTTGTAGGCATCTTTATAAGCACGTAGAATGCCATTTATGATAGTAGTCTTTCCTGTTCCTGGTCCACCGGTAATAATCGTTATATTGTTCTCTAAAGCTGATTTGATGGCGTACTTCTGTTCATCATCATACGTAATATTATATTCATATTCAATATGTTTAATAATAGAATCTAATTTGGCTATATGAGTAGGTTTTTTAGAATCTATTGCATATAAAGCCTCGCCAATAAATTCTTCATCTTCATAGTTTGATTCAACATAATATTTATCTTTCTTAATAACTATCTCTTTACTACTCTTTAAGTCACTTAATATATCATCAAATGATTCATCAACATCTATATTAAAATGACTAAATAAATAACTAATTATTTCATCTTTATAAGAATAGATGTCTCCTGTTTCAAAAGATATTTCTTTTAATGATTCAATTACACATGCACGTAACCTAATATCATTAGTTTCATCATATAATTTAAAGAATACTTTATCTAATCTATTAAACTCTATATAGTCTACTAAAGAATAAACATTTTCTTGAACTATTTTTTTAGTGGATTCACCAAATTTATTCATTAATAAAGTAATCTCTTTTATAGTAAATCCTAAGGATTTTAAATAAACTATTAATTCATCATATTTATAGTATTTCATGATTGATGAATATATTTGATCAATAGTTTTTTCAGACAAACCTACATCATATAAATTATTCTTATCTTCTTTAATCAATTTAATAGCTTCTTCACCAAGAGTATTTACAATTTTTTCAGCTGTTTTTTCTCCACATCCTTTAACAAAAGATGATGCAAGAAATTCGACAACTGCTGACTTTCCTGTTGGAGTATCCTTTTCATATTCATTTACTTTAAACTGATAACCATATTTTTCATGCATTAAATAATTACCATAGAAAATATAATTATCTTCTGAATTAAGTTCTGTAAAATAACCTGTGAACGTTACTGTCTTATTTTCTATTTCGCTTAGATTACTTGAAGCTTCTTTTACACGAAAAAGACCAACGGTATATCCACCTTCAGTAGCATATATAGTATGTTTGAATTTTCCCTTTATATAATCCAAGTTAATCACCAATTACCATTTTAACACATTACGCATAAGTAAAAAAGCACGAATGTTTATTCGTACTTCTAATACAATCCTTTATAATTTTGCTTTAATTCTTTAAAACTATTTTACAAGTAATATTTTATCTACTATTAATGATCCTGAATTACGTATTTTAAATCCTAGGTAATATGATCCTGTCATATTACTGGTATTTAATACAATGTAATAATCAGTCATTGAAGTTGTACCTATAACACCATTTTGACTAATAATATTTACATTTAATGCTGGCGAGTACCCATCACTATAATTTGAAACTAGTTCTGCTTGTATGGATTGATATTTATAAATATTATGTTCGATTGAGGCACTTTTAATATGAATAAAAATTGATTTGTAATTGCCAACATTTATTGGGTCTTTTAGATATGCCTGTCCTACATTAGTTGTTGTTGAATTACTATCATATTCTTCTTTAACCGTTATTGATCCATCTAAATATGAAACTGTTGGAGAAGACAAATTCCCCTCATTTGCATTTGAAGTTCCATTGGCTCTTATAGCAGTCGAATTAAAGCTGTTATCCATAATTTTAATCGTTGTTATATTTAAACTCGAATTATTATTGCTTTTTTCATATAGATAATCTAAAGAGTCTTTTACATTTGATACTTTCCATGTTGCATCTTTTGGAGAATAGCTTATATTGTTTGCTAATAATTGATTAACTCCATATACTGAGCTAATTGATATTAATACTCCTGATACAATTCCAAATAGTAAAATTTTTATTTTCTTCTTAGAATTCATAATTTACCTCTTTTATTATTAATTAATAAAACTCAAGCATTTATAATAATATTATATA
>CALMHN010000189.1 GCA_937863745.1 uncultured bacterium
ATGAAAACATACTAATGGTACCACATTATCATGATATGTTTGATTATATAAGAGAATATAAAGGTAATTGTGATATATTGGTATCACATTTTTCAACATTAGAAAATCATAAATATGCTGGTGTTATATCTGAAACTGATGAAATGTTTGATAAGTTTAATTTAGTTTTCATTGCTGATACACATGACAATATAGATAAACCTAAGTTTGTTACAACTGGTGCTACGTTTTACTGTGATGTAGATGAGATGTTGAATAATATACCTTCTTTTATTAAACTTGACAATATTACAAAAACATATGAAAGAATAGTATTTAATGAATTGCGTGTTAAAATTATACAATCTTTAGATGAAGCTACTGATCCAAATACAATATATGCAATGGTATCTGATGAGTTATCCAAACTTCCAAATGTATTTGTTAAAAGACCACCAAAGGTAAAAACTGATGATATAACACCAATTATATCATCAATATCAAGCGTTACATCAGCCGTTAGTATAGATGAAATTATAAACAGACTTATTGCTGAACCTGAAATTAATGAGTTAATGAAAAAGTATATCAAAGAAGAGATAGACATAGACAAATTAGTAGAATAAAGGAGATATCCAATTATGATAAAAGATTGTCTTATACAGAACTTTGGATGTATAAAAGAAATCAAGATCGACTGTAATGATGTAGATGTCTTTATAATTGGTGAAAATGGAACAGGAAAGACTTCTATTTTACAAGCTATTTCTCTAGCATTATCAGGCAAGACTGCTAAGAAGATAAGGATATCAGATTTCGTAGGTCCATATGGTGATGACTTTTTAATCAAAATAACATTGGATGATGGTACACAAATTGAACGTAGAAAAGATCGTGGTAAATTAATATTATCCAATGGCCAGACATTTGATAAGATAACAGATATTTATTCTTTCTTGCCATTTGATCCAGATCTCTTCTTTAATGTTGGTTATGTCAAACAGGGTGAAATAGCTGAATTTTTTGAGAATGATAGAGATCTTATAGATAAGTTACTGAACCTTGTAATAAACATTAAACGTATAGATAATGCTTATCTTATAGTAAACAAAACTCTTTCTTCAGTATCTAAAGAAATAGAAACACTGAAGAACACCAAACATGAAAAGCCAGATATTGATAAAGATGAAATATTAAAGGAAATAACACTATTAAAGTCTAAAATAGTCAACATAGATATTAATGAACTTCAACAACAGAAAAAGCTATATGATGAATATAAGTATCTTTTATCTAAAATATCTGTTGTTGAGAACAATTTAAATAACCTTGATGCAGTATCTAAACCAGAAAAAGATATTAGTACAGCAAAGCAATTATTGTTAAATACAGAGAAACTCAAAGAAGCTGAAAAGGTCTTAAATGATGCTCAAATAAGATTAAATGGTCTCACTCTATATAAAGATGAAGTAGCTCCAATTTATAAACAGTTATTAGCATATGCACCTTCATTATGGAAAGCATCATACTCAGCAGAAGATCTACAACATATAACCAATACTAAACAAACTATTACTCGTTATATGACTACTGAAGATCATACTGATGATTATAATGAATTTAACAATTTAATTGATTTTATTAAATCTAAATGGGATATAGACAGTGAATCAATATTGCAAGCTACATCATTGTATAAAAAGATAAATGAAAAATTAAAAACAAATAGAATATTAAATGATATAATGAAAGAGATTAATACATATCATCCTACATCAACAACATTGGATAATATAATAAATACGTTAATCAATGAATACACAAGTAAATATGATGAAGCTCAAAGACAATATGATATCTTTAATAATGAACCACATATCACAACAGATGAGTTCACTAAATTATCAAATGAATGGGCTAAATATAACAACTATATTAATACTAAACAACAATATGAGAATGATTTAGCCCATTCATTTGATAA
>CALMHN010000190.1 GCA_937863745.1 uncultured bacterium
AATGCTTTATTTTGGATTATATATACTTTAGTAGTAGTTAAAGTATTTGGTTTACAAAAAGGTAATAAATCATTAAATGAGACAATATCTCAGGTAACGATTATATTTATCTTGGTATTTATATTATTAACTTATTTAAGTGGTTTATTCTTTGGATTCTTAAAAAATCCTTATTCACTTGCACCAGTTAATATTATTTTAAATATTTATTCACCTGTAATAATGGTTGTGTGTGAAGAAATTGTTAGATTTGTTGTTGCTAGAAAATGTATCATGGGTAAAATTACGCCTTTAATAGTCCTTACAGCATTATTTTGTTTACTTGATATATTCTTATCTTATAGTAGCGCAAAGATGTCAGGAATGGCTACTTTCGTTCTTATAACGACAACTATATTACCAGGTATTGCTCGTAATATCGTAGCTTCATATTTAAGTTATAAAGTTTCAATGTATCCTGGATTAATATTAAGATTATTTTATACAGTTTATGTTTATGTAATGCCTATTTTTCCTAACTATGGAAATTATATTTCATCTATCATTGGTTTATTAGTTCCTTATTTAATATTTATGACTTCTAGTAAGATAATTATTAAGTATTTAAAGACAAAGGATAAACCAAGAATAAAGAAGGCTATATGGTATTTAAATATTCCTTTTATTGCTATCATTGTATTTGTAGTTATATTAATATCAGGTGTTTTAAAATATCAAATTATTGCTATTGGATCAGGTTCAATGGAACCGGTTATTAAAATGGGCGATGCTGTTATTTTTGAACATACAAGAACGGATGATCAAAAAGAAGAAATCCAAGAAGGTATGGTTATTGTATTTAAACATAATGGGGAATTAATAACACATAGAGTTAAGAGTATTGATGGTACTAAGGGTAAACATACTTATCAAACTAAAGGAGATAATAATTCATCAGATGATTATTATAAAGTAGATGAAGAAAATGTTATAGGTATTGTTAAGTTTAAGATTGATTATATTGGTTATCCAACATTGTGGTTCTCGGAGTTATTACAAAGTTTTTAATTAAGGTATGAAAATTCATATCTTTTTTAGTTGTAATATTTATGATAATATTTATTTAAGGTAGATGATTGAATTGAAAATACGTAAGGATAATATTTTTTATTTAGTATTAGGTATGGTTTTATCTGGCATAATATGTGTTTCTGCTTCATCTTTATTGGCTTCTAATATAAGTTATTCAAATAGTAATACTTCAGCTAAGAACGTAGAAGAAGCTCTTAATGAATTATATGCAAAGAATAATTGTGATGTTTCTACAACGATTTTATCTTATGATTATACAGGTTATTCACAGGTTTATTCTCCTGGTTGTAGTGGGTATTTTAAATTAGAAACTTGGGGTGCCCAAGGTGGAACTTATAATTCAACTTATTATGGTGGGTATGGGTCTTATTCTACCGGTATTTTTTATTTGGTTAAAGATAAAAAATACTTTATTAATGTTGGTGGTTCTACTACCACTACTAGTGGTGGTTATAATGGTGGAGGAGGAGCTATAAATTCCGATTCGCGTGGTTCGGCTTTTGGTGGAGGCGGTGCTACGTCAATAGCCACTGTTGATTCGTTGCTAAAAAATTTATCTAGCAATCAAGATAGCATTTTAATAGTTGCTGGTGGAGGCGGTGGTGCCGCTAACTTTTCTGGCGAATATACTTATGCTGGTTCGGCAGGTGGTTATTTAGGTGTATCAGCAAGTGGTATGTATCCTAGATGTGGTACTGGTGGTTCTCAAAGTGCTGCTGGAATGGCTAATGGAACTAGTGTTTCTGCAGGTGGATTTGGTTATGGTGGAACTGGAACTGGTTCTTATAGTAGTGCCGGAGGTGGAGGAGGCTACTATGGTGGAGGCGGTGGGAATACCTATCCTGGTGCTGGTTCTGCTGCCGGTGGAGGAGGATCTGGTTATATTGGTGATTTGGAATCTTCCTCAGTATTTACTAAACATATGACATGTTATAATTGCCAGACAAGTACTGATTCTTCAACTATGACTAATACAACTACTAATGTAAGTAGTACTGCAACTGCTGATTATGCTAAATCTGGTAATGGGTATGCTCGTATTACATATTTAGGTACAACTTTGAATTAAGATTGTTTAACAATCTTTTTTTAGTTATAATAGTTTATAGGATTAGGATAATATATGAGGAAGATAAATAGTAGGGATATATCTTTTTTTATAATTGGTGGTATTGTTTTCAGTTGTATAAGTGTATTAGCTGGAACTATTTTATTGTCAAAAAATATAAGTTATTCTAATAGCAATTCAAGTGTTACGAATGTTGAAGATGCTTTAAATGAATTATATGAAAAGAAAATGACACCATTTATTGATCGAAATTTTGCATATATAGGTAGTGAGGAAAGTTTTTCTATTTTGGCTTCCGGATATTATAATTTGGAAGTTTGGGGAGCTCAAGGTGGTACTTATAATTCAACTTATTATGGTGGATATGGTGCCTATTCATCTGGTATTGTATATTTGGAAAAGGGATCTACTATTTATGTAAATGTTGGTGGAGTTGGAACTTGTACTGGAAGTGGCCTTATTAATGGCGGATATAATGGTGGAGGTAATGCATATACTTCACGAGGTAATGGCTTTTATAGTTGTGCTGGAGGCGGTGCTACCACTATTTCTATGTCTTCAGGATTGTTATCGTCATTATCCACATCTTTAAATAATATACTTATAGTTGGTGCTGGAGGCGGAGGTTCAACTTATCGAGTTACTGATGGATATTCATATTTTTATGGAGGCGCTGGTGGCGGAATATTAGGTAATTCAAGTCAAGGTACTTCTGGATGGAGTATACGCTTATCAACAGGTGGAAGTCAAAGCTCTGGTGGTTATGGTGGCTGTTTAAATGGTGATGCAGGTGCTACTTATGGTTCTTTTGGACTTGGCGGAAAGTATTCTTCTGGAACACAGTTGTCTGGAGGCGGTGGTGGTTTATATGGTGGTGGATCTGGAAACGATACCGGTGGTGGCGGAGGTTCTAGTTACATTGGTAACTCATTACTTGTATCATCAAGTACGATTACTAAACATATGACATGTTATAATTGCCAGACAAGTACTGATTCTTCAACTAT
>CALMHN010000191.1 GCA_937863745.1 uncultured bacterium
AAAATCATTTAAGGAGGATATAATTATCATGTCAAAGTATACTGAAATAGTTGACAAATATCTTAATAGGGATGACATTTCCAGGCATAATAGTAATTTGGTTTATTCTTTACCTGCACTTAATTCAACATTATATGGTGAAGCAAGTAAAGAATATTGGTTTGAAAAGGTGTACCCATCATATGCCAGTAAATTGCATGAAGAAGGATGGTTATATATACATAATTTGAGCATATTAGGTCCATATTGTTCTGGATATTCTGCTGAAGATATAGCTATGAAAGGACTTAATTCCACTGCTGTAAATGGATTAAAGACAGCCCCTCCCAAACATGTACATAGTCTTTTAGGTCAGTGCAGTAATTTTATTGCATTAATTTCTCAAGAAATACATGGTGCATGTGCTATAAATGATATTACAACAGTAGTGGCAGCCTATCTGTTTGTTGAAAGAGAGTTATTAAACAGAAATGTTGATTATCAAGATCTAATTAATGCATGGCAGCATTTTATATTTGAAATTAATGTTCCTTTTAGAGCTGGTAATAGTTCCTTTTCTAATATCACAATGGCATTTGGAGGACCAGATGCTGCATTAAAGGATGAATTTATTGTATTTGGTGGAAACCATTTAATTAAAAATACTGTTATACATTCAGGAAATACAGAGATTAAACTTGATAGAGATTATAAGTATTCAGATGTACCTGCAAAATATTATGATGAAGTGAATAAAGCGTTTATAGAGACTTTTGCAAAAGGAGATAATAGTGGAAAACCATTCAGTTTTCCTTTGATTACAGTTAATATAACTGATAATTTTGATTTTGATAATGAAATATTTAATATGCTACTTGAAGAAATGGACAAATGGGGTGGAGTATATTTTGAAAATTATAGAACCAAACCATTTCTTGAAGATAGCAAATATAAACAATTAAATAAATATATTAAAGCTAGAAATATGGAGATGCAGAAATCATTTTGTTGTAGATTTCAAGTCTCTTTAGAGGATATATTAAAGATAAATAGTGGTATATTTAGAAGTGGTTCTGGTGTGGGTGGTGTTGGTGTATTTAATATTAATCTAAATAGAATTGGATATATAGCTCAAGGTGATTGGGATATATATTTCACTATTTTAGATGATCTTATGGAGAAAGCTGAAGAATTAGCACAGGCTAAGAGATGTTTTATAGAAGCGCATAAAGAACTATATCCTTACTTTTTCTTTTATAACCAATCTCTAGATTCTTATTTTAATGTTATATCCATATGTGGTGGACATGAATCTCTTATGAATATGGGTTATTCAAAGGGATTACTTTCTGAAGATGGTATTGTTGCTGCTACTAAAATAGGTGATTTTATGTGCAAGAAAGTTAATGCACTTATTAAGAGAGATAATGTTCCTATAAATTTAGAATATGCTCCATCAGAATCTGCTGCTCCAAAGATGGCTAAAGCTGATTTGAGTTTCCAGAAATGGATAGAGAATGAGATGCAACCTGAAGATAAGTTTTCCTTTTTCAAGGATATCATAAAGCAGCAGTATGAAAAGGGAGTATTCTTTGAGGATTGACATTAGAAACTCACAATGCTATAATTAAAATAGTATATATTACATATTAACCTAATAAACTATTCTTTAGTATTTGAAATTATAATTATCTATGGAGGTAATTGTAATAATGGTTTCCAATTCCTACATACAGGACAGAACACGTAGAAAGAATGTTAGCAGAATCATTGATAAAGTGATTATACGTGATTATGTTTCCAATCATTTTCAAACAGCTGTCTTTAGCTTAGAAGATATGGATACTCAGGATAATATATTTTCTAAATTTGATATTATTTATGGTATTGATCATTTTCACTTTGCAAAGAATGAACGTGCTAAATTGACTACATTTGCAACATCCAATAGAATATGTTTTTATACTAGTACTCCAAAGTATTATTTTCAGATTAAATTACATCGTAGTACATATGAAGCAGAATATGAAAAATGGAAAAGATATATAGAGAATTCAAAGCAATTTCAGAAAGAGTTTCTCATTATACCAACCTATTTTATTCAATCTATAGTACAAGAAGATTTGAGACGTTTAATTGAATGGTATCTTGCAAAAGATTGGAAAGTAGAAGATATAGAACGTCATCTTAAGAAGAATATGGAACGCTTTAAAATCAATGAAAGGATTTCTCATATAGCAGTAGCTAAGATAAAGGATATAATAGATGCCATTGATAATGGTCATTATACTACAAAAGAAATAAAAGATGGTCCAAGTACTCTTGTTTGGGCTATGGTACCTTGGACTGCAGTTAGTGATCTAGAACTTATTAAATAATCATATATCATCATATTATTAAAAGGAGAGATAAATCCAAATGTTGATAACTAATTATGGTGTTGATTGTGCTTTCTCTCAGGTTATATACTATCATATTACAAGTAAGATGGATTTCTATACAGTTTCTCCAAGAAATATAAATATATTCCTTGTATCAGCTGAGCCTGATATACTAATAGGATATTCTCATATAAGTGTTCCAATTCCAGATAATGTAGTTATTATTAATAATACTAAAACAAGTAAAGAGTTTTTTGATGGGTTTAGTAATTTCATATATGGTGATAAATCTAATACTAGATTGTTATACGAATATCTATCTAAAACTGATAAAATAGATGATAACATTAGAAAGGTAGTACTTCCAATTTGTAATATGGCTGATAATTGTGGATTTATATATAATGAAACAAGTCAAGATATTAAAGAGCTATATAATGTTTTAGGCAATGATCAGTTCATTTATAGATTTATAATCAATCCAGACTTGACATTAAATAAACATGAACAACATCTTGTATCACGTAGTATAAAAGAGAAAGAGTTAATAGTAGAACAATATTGTAATAATTTTCTAACATATGATGATGGAATTGTTATATGTAGGTCACATTATAATATCAATGATATGATTGTAGATAAGATATTGACCAAATATGAGACAGAAGTAATCTTAATAGCATTGTGGGATTATTCCCAAGATGGTAAAATAAAAATAAATATGTATTCCCAGTCAGTCCTTGCTGGTAAAATAGCAGAACGTTTTGATGGTAATAACTTCTTCTCTAAAGGCGTGTTTCAATTAGATATACCTAAAGATATTAATGATATCAATATGTGGCTTCTCGAAATAATGAAATCTAATAAGGATAAAGTATATGAAGATATGATAGTAGAGAATTACAATAATAATCAATATGTTAATTATGATCAGGCTACTATAGATGATATATTTTCAGGAATAGTATAGTATAAGATAATTGGGGATGATCAATATTGCCAACTAGAGAATATTTTGACAAAATAGCAGCAAGTAATGCTCAAGACTTTAAAAAAGAAATTAAAGCAACCAATTTATATTCTGCTAAAGTAGTAAGTGTAAAAGATCCAAAGAAACAAGGTAGAATTAAAGTATGGATACCTGCGTTAATGATGGATTCAGTAGATGAATCACAAGGTATATGGGCTATGCCTGAAAACAATTTCTTTACAGGCAATTCAGAATCACAGGAGATTGGTATAGATGATTGTGGATCATGTTTAATACCACCTAAGGGGAGTTATGTGCTAGTTAGATTTGATGAAGGTGATTTTAATAGACCCAAATATATTGCAGGACTTAATTTGGTAGATAATCCAGCATCTATTCCAGTGGAAAATACATATGGATCTGAATACTGGAATAAGTGGACGATTATAAAGACACCTAAAGGTAGACAGATTCTTATATCTGATGATCCTGATGATGAAGGTATAATAATACGTGGTAAATATAAAAAGAGAGGTAAACGTAATAAAACAAATGACCCCAGATTACCATCTGACTCAGCTTACATTGAAATATGGGAGAAGGCAGGTCAAGAATATGTTATAATGAAAGATCAATCAGGACAATTTATCTTATTAGATTCAGCAAATAAAGAGATGAAGATAAAACATGCGTCAGGAAGTTATATAAGATTTACAGCATCTGGGGATATTTATATACAAGCTGCTAACAATATATATTTAAATTCAGCCAGTGCTAGTAATGAGACACATTTATAATAGATAAGAGGAGGTTATTATTAATGTCTATAGATATATCTGAAATTAAAGGTATTGGTGATAGGAAAAGGGAAATATTACGCAAATATAATATTCTTACAGTTGAAGATTTACTTGCTGTTTGTGATAGTAAAGCCCACATTGAAGAACTGAGCACTAAAACAGGAATTAGTATTCCTACAATACAAAAATGGATCAATAGAGCCAATTTATTACTTTCCAATACTACTGATAAAAAACTAAAAGAAGAACCAGAACAATTAATGGAAAAAAAGGAAGAACCTGTAAAAGAAATTAAAACTACTGCTAGTAAAAAAGATGCAAAACAATCTGCTCAACCAAAAACAATAATAAGAGAACCATATTGGCATATTTTGCAACTTGCTGGTATTAAAAATGAGAAAGATATTGTTAAATATACTCCAATACAAATATTACAATTAATATATGATACCAATATTAAAAAAGCATGTGGAATTAAATCAATGCCTACTATCAATGAGATAATATACTGGGTAAATATGATAAAAAGTAAATATAATGTGTAAATTCTCATATATATTATTATATTGAAAGAATAACTATTATTGTATCACTTTCATAATCTCTCAATAAAAAAATTGGGGGGTTGTGAAATGTGGTACAAAGATAGTAATGGCAATTGGTGCCTAGTGTCTGTTGATCTAATAAGATCTTCAGATGCTAGGCACCAATTTTTTTGGATTAAAGATGATGATGGTAATTGGGTTCCGTCTTCATCTTTAAATATAAAATACCTTAAAGGGAGGAATAAAAATGAATATCGAGAAATTGAATGATTTACGCTTTAGGATTAAAAATATGGAAGAGAATATAAGATCTTGTTTAATTGATCTTAATTCTTTTCTGGTTGAAAACTTATCTCCTTCCCAAATGCCTTTAAACGTCGACGATTATGAAGTAGGAGTCGACGCACGAGGTGGATATGTTAAAGATTCTACTTCTAGTACTTGTACTTATATTCTTTCTAGTCCTACAGATGATGTTTTAGACATCGTCTGTAAGATTGACTGGGAAGAAGTTATTAAGGAGTTGGAGTTCAGGATGGAACTCCAACTTGACATTAAAGAAGAACAGTTTGCAAAATTAAGTGCATTAGTATATGCACTTCATAACCACGAAAAACTTACAGCTTATACTGATTAATTCTTCAAACATTTGTTTAAATAAAAGCCAGATACTTACACTATGTGGGATATATTTTGAAGATATCTCTCACATAGTGTAAGTATCTGGCTTGTTGTGTTTCTGGTACATTATTTATTGTATCCTTAATAAATTATTATATTTTAGGGAGGTAAAATAATGGCTAGGAGAGAATTATTGAAGATATGGAATGACGTTTCTTTCCATAATTTTCCATTGAGGGTATGGAAAGAAACAAAAAATGGATACATTTATGTCATGGATGGTATTAGTTTAAATAATGATACTACTAATGCCATCTGTGTTGGGCGATATCGATTTCATACACCCAAGCTATCTACAGATGATATCTGTAGATATATTTGGGATGTGAGGAAAATGAAAGAGTTGGTGTACGTGGATGGAAAGGAGAAAGAGAGGGAGTATTTCTGCCTTGAGAATCCACGTTCCTCTTCAGCTGTAGCAAAACACTTTATGCTATTTACTAGCAAAAAATATGAAAAAGTTGCTAGTAAAGCAGAACTACTAGCTAAAGTGTTTTGTATTATTGATGGGAATAACCAAAAATATTTAAAATTATTAGTAACTACAGTTCCATTTAATGTTTGAGGAATATTAATTTGGAAATGGTTAGAATATCAGGATACACTTGATCGTTGTCAAATATTATAAAATAAAAGAGAGGGCCATGAGCTTGAAAGCTCATGGCCATATATATTTTAAACAATTTAACAAGGAGGGATTGATATGAGGCATTTGCCTGTGCAATATGCTGGTTTAGTGATAAAAATGTGGGAGAAATATTATCATCAGTTGTGGCCAATAATAGTTGGCCACAACTTAATTGATGATTGGAGGCAAGAGGCATGCCTCATTGCTCTCCAATTAAAACAAGCCTTTGGTGATGTTGAGGGGGCCTTGCCAAAAGAGGCTCTCAATCAAATTAACAAAGGCTGGTATAATTTCTTGAGAGTAAATGGATTGAGGAAAGAAAAAGGAACGGGAAGGTTTGTACCGCAGTTTATAACCTTTCCCTTAGATGATAACGATGGAGTGGAGGTTGATAACATTTAAAAAATAAATTATACTCTAGTATATACCCAATGGGGATTAAATATCCAATTCCCAATGGGATATATACTAGAGTATAATTATTTAAATTAGTATTAGATCATATTATTTATCATTAAAGAAGGAGGAGAAAAGTATGAAAAGATATTTTACTCCAGAGAAGAGGAAGTTTGAATGGGGTGAGATGCTTGTGGTGGTTTTAGGCGAAAGAGGGAGAGGCAGACAAGAAGCATACATCCCATTTCATGCTCCCATTGATTGTAATCTGGTTGAGCTTGGTACTACTAGATCAGGCAGTATAAAAATAGTACCAAGCCAATC
>CALMHN010000192.1 GCA_937863745.1 uncultured bacterium
TAATCCGAACATCTCTTATGTATAGATATTTAGATGAGCGTTTATTTGAGAAGTATAAGAAAATATATTCAATTGCTAGCCTTCATGCTTTTTTAGACTTATTTCAACACAATATAGCATATATATATAAATATCCAAATTTTACATTACTATCTTCTCCATTTATAAAACCATATTTAGATGCTAATAATATAACATCTTCAATTTTTAAAGAATATTATGTAAAGTTCTCCAAGTATAGATTAGATAATATAAAGATGAAATTAAATGGACAAATATTTTGGAACTATAAGAACTATGAGTTTTTAAAATTAGCAAATAATTCTTTCAATATACATGATTATAATGGTGTTGTCTTTCATAGACGAAATGATTTTTTACCTGATTACTATCTAGAGATGAAAGGTAAAATCATTTTTGAATTCTTATATTTTAATAAGTATGTTTATTATTCTGCTAAAACAAAGCAAATTGATGATGGTTTAACAGACTATCTACGATTATTTAATATTGATGATATCATATCTCAAAAATTAAATATAGCATCTGAAGAAGTATTTAACAAATTAGTTAAATACGATGAAACTGATCCTTTAGTTAGGATGATTTTGAATGATTAACGATAATATATATAAATGTATGAATATAATTATGATTAATAAATGTGATAAGCAATGTCCCTATTGTGATTTTCCAACTATTGATAAAGATAAGCAAGGATCTATAACTATCAATCAAATGAATTATATAGAAGAATACTTATACTATATTGCAAAGAGAAACAGTGAAACTGATAAACATAGACAGATGGTTATACTTGGTGGAGAATTGGGTTTGTTGGATGATAATATATTATATGAGTTATTAAATATATCAAACAATATAGTGAAAAAATATGGGTTTGGTTCTTTAATATGGATGACAAATGGTTTATTATTTAAAGCGCATCCATTTATATATCATAAACATTTATTTGAGATTGAATATCATATATTGGATGATAATTTAGATAATTTTTCGTTTGTTGTTGATGATTACATAACATATAATGTTGTATTGACTCCATATAATGAGAATAAGGTTATCCTTTTAAATGAGTTATTCCTTTCCAATAATCAAAAACTACATGTTAAACCAGTTAATAGCCTAAGGAATTCATATACAGATTATATAGCAAGTGGGTATAACAGTTTATCTGATAAATATAACTATAAGCTATTTAATAAATATGAATGTAATAAAACATCTCCATTTTTTGCTATAGACTTTACTAATAATACTATATTCAAATGCTGTAGATCATATACTAGATTTGAACGTAAACCATTAACTTATAATAATCTTGAAAAAGCATATAGTGGTAAACTATTTGGTAAAGATGATATCTGTAATTCATGTTATAGATTAGCTTATTATTAAAGCAAAAGGGATGATAACTAACTTGGAACATATATGTATCAAACCAATATTAAAATGCAATCAACGTTGTCCCACATGTCAGAAAAGACAGCTACTTCATCAGCATTTAAATAATATTGGTTTTCAACCGTTAACAGTAGATGAATGGGATTCAGTATTTAAAGATTTAAAATCATTATGTAAACAACCTATCATATCTATAAGTGGTGGGGAACCACTTATAGATAGACGTTTGGTAGATATTGTTAAAACAGCAAAGAAATATACTGATAATATAACTATAAATACCAATGGTACTTTGTTGTCACCAGAGCATTCAATGAAATTATTATCTGCAGGTATAACTCGTTTTAATATAACTATGGATGAATTTAATGCTGAAGATTATAAATCAGCTAGAGGTATATTAAATGAAAAGATGTATTATAAGACATTATATAATATAAAACAGTTTAATACAATAAGAAAACTATCCTTTCCTAATGTTAAAAGTGTAAATGTTATTATCATGACAGAGAACAGATGGTTAAAGTTAGATAATATAATTAAACTATCTAAAGTGTTAAGCTTTGATGAAGTATCGTTAGATCCATTAGAGGCTGACTTTGAACATAAACACATAGTCAATATTGATAAGTTTTTACAAACAACATATAGAAAACTACCTTCCTATTATAAACATCAGATACATAGATTAATTAATCTATATAGCTCAGATCATTATAAACTATATGGTCAGTATAGAAAGACCCAAACAGAACCAAACTGTAATATACCTGGTAACTTCTGTATTATTTTAGCTAATGGAGATATTCATCAATGTAATGTTATAGAATATTCCCATGAACCTATTATAGGCAATATCAGACAAATAAAGTTATCTGAGTTAGAGAAACAGGGTGAGTTTCAACCATGTCTGTAATTCTTATTCATGAATGGAAAGAAGATATATTATATAATAACAT
>CALMHN010000193.1 GCA_937863745.1 uncultured bacterium
TCTAATATGTTTAATAATTCAAAGCTATCTGCATTAAAAACACTACCAAGGATGTTCATTTTTTCACCTTTTTGAAATTATATCCAATTGAACAACCACATTTATCATTTTCACATACGATACCATTATATATTATTTCATTAATATGTGACATGGTGGAATCAAAACATACAAAGCTTGAATTAAGTACATTAGTATTACATAGTACATCTATTTTACCATTTGGATCTATAGTGAAATACTTTACGAAACAACGCATCCCTTTAAAAACATTTAAACCATAAAGTCGTATCTCCTCATTTGTATACCTTTTAATATGGTCATCGTAAACGAAAATAAAAGATCTGTTATTATTGTGCTTGTTGTTTTTTATAAGATCATTTAACTTATGGTACTCGTCTTCTTTGTACATCAGAGGCATTATAAGACCAATAGTTGTTTTCACATTATTATAATAGTTATTAGTTAAATAATCATACATATTATAAGAAAGTTGACAGTTTGGTGGAAACATAACATTTACTTCAAGAGGTACATTTGCTTGCACAATATAAGACACAAGCTTTTCAAAATCATAGTCACATTTATATGGGTGATATGAAAGTATAATTTTAGCATTTGGATAGGAGGCCAATGTTTTTATATGTTTTTCAAGCAAGCTGCCATTGGTGTTCAAGTTAACTTCATTGAACCCAGTTTTACATGCAGCGTTTAACAGAAATTCTATGTTTGGGTGGAGAGTTGGTTCTCCACCCATTATATCAAATCTACAATTTGAGATATCTAAGTTATTTGCTATCTTTTTTAATCCCAAATCAAAAACAGAAGAAACAACATCACTGTCTTTTCCAAGTAATTTATTTTCACGTAAATAACAATAATCACACTTGTAGTTACAACGATATGTTACTATCCATTGTATATATATATTGTTAGTTTTATATTCATTTACTTCACTTTGATACAGAAGCACAATAATATCACCTGTCAAAAAGACGAATAGCATTAGCTATCTTTTTTATCTCATTTTCTGTTAAAGATAGACTACAAGGCAACTCTAAATATTCTCTCTCAACTTCAGAAGCTACTGGAAGATGAGTTAGAGATCGATAGTACATGTAGCGACAAGGAATATTCATATTATTAAGTTTTGGAAAAAGCTTATATGCATTTTTAGTCATATAAACTACATGCAAAGAAAAATTATTGTCTGTCGTATTTTCATATATAGGAACACCACATTTCTTATAGATGTCTCGAATCTCTTTATTCCTTTGCATATACCAATCAAAATTACTTAACTGCTCGTAAAGTAATTTTGCTAAAATAGGAGACATAGTTAAATTAAGTTCATCTCTAACTAAATATTTAGCTTTTTTATAAAGTTCTTCATTGTTAGTACAAATACATCCACCTTCTCCTGATCTAATCAGCTTAGAACCACTAAAGGAAAAAATAGACATATCTCCAAATGTACCAGCATGTTTACCATTATATATACTACCTAATGCATGTGCAGAATCTTCTATAAACCATAAATTATGTTCTTTAGCTATAGATTGAATACGCACTATATCTTCACCCAAATAACCCAAGTGATTTATAAAACAAATTGCTTTAGTATTTTCATCAATTAAACTTTCTATATCATCTGGATTCATTGATAATGTATCTTTTTTAATATCAGCAAACTTACATTTGATATTCATATGTTTAGCGTTTAAATAAAATGCTGGATAACTCCAATCAGGAATGATAATATTATTATTCTCATTATCATCTATATTCATAACTGACATTATAGCATAAAGAGCCATTTGTCCATTGCATGTTGTAATACAATATTTACATCCAACAATATCACAAATTTTTTGTTCTAATAATGCTACATTATCATAATTTAAAACATCATCCTGTGATAAAGATGTAAATATATTATCATGATACACTGTTGGATAATAGTAATTATTACTTAGCATTCTTCTCAATCCTCCTTTCTAATATTGACAAAAAGAATTGTGGAAACTTCTTATAATATTTACCAGTTCCATATTGATTACTTTGTTTTCCAATCTCTGGATTTAAAAGATATTGATGAATCAATTTATAATAACACTGCCCAATCTTAATATGAATTTCATCTAAATTGTATATAGGATCAACCTGAGCTTGTGCAATTATTCTGCCACCATCTATTTTCTCAGTCAATTCATGTAATGTGCATATAATAAATCCATCTATGAGCAGAGACCAATATTCGCAATCATTCCCTCTATATTTTGTAGTGTCACCAGAATGCAGATTTAACGGTACATTATTATTACTATATAAATATATCTAACGTTTGTTTTTTAATTATTGGTATACCAATCGTAAATATAATTTTGTCTTTCATTTTTAATATATCTTTAACATTATAAAAGTTAAAATATCTTGATTTAATTCTTTTCTTAACATATCTATTACAAGCATATGATGTATTTTACCTGAAATACAAAGACAAAAATTATTTTTCATCATCAGATACCTTAAATAAGTTATAATATGCAAACTTTTTTTCTATCTTATACCTCTTTATTATAATGTCATATATATACTTATCATATGTATTATCAATGAAGAGCATGCCTGGAATATTTCTTTCTAAAAAAGACTCTATATCGTTTTGCATAGTATTAATAGAACGAAAAGGAAGATTTAATAGGAAACCTATATTATCTTCTCGTGTTATAATACTTTCTGTCGTTATATCGCCACATATGAAAAATATATTAGCTTTCTGGAATTTCATATTCTTAATATATCGTGCTAGTAATAAAACCTCTTCATCAGTATCCAATCCAATTATCATCTTTGGATTGTATTCATTAAAAAGAAACGACATGGTTCCTATATTGCAAGTTATATCATATACGACTTTATTTCGAATAAAATTGTATTCATTTAAAATAGAACGTATTATAACATAAGTGTCGTTATATCTGCGTTGCCACTTTCTAGCTAATGGTCTATATGGATTAATTAACTCAGAATGATATATTGGTAAAGAAAATATATTTTTACTATTATGCATTATATCACTAGCTCGATCATTAGATATTGTTTTCGTTATTAATTTCATAGTAAAAACCTACCATAATAATGTATCTGTGTTTTCAAAAGAATAATTTATAGGTATTTTATTTATAAAAGAAGAATGGAAGACATCCCTACTTGTTTCATATAATTTACATACTTCGCAAGCATCATCTAATCCAAATAGTTGACCCTTGAGATTCTTTTCTATATTAGATTTATTTAATGGATAAGTTTTTGTTTTACTTGTTATCATAGTGCAATGACCTAGTTGCATCGTTTCAAAATCTAAATATACATTATAGGGAAATGATGCACATATTTTCTTCAATGTCAAATCCTCTTTCTTATCTTTGATACGTTCAATTACTTGTCTTTGAAATGATATGTTGCGATTTGTTTTTTCTTGTAATAATGTAAATAGTTTATCTATTTTTGCAATATAAGAATCACATGAAATAACTTTACTAACTAAAATTTTAAAGTAAAAGTTATTAGTCATTAATCCATAATTCAAAAAGTAATCAAAATCGTCAATTAAAGAATTAGTAGTATTTTCTGTTAATATAACAACATATTTATATTTATTATCAAAAGCCATATTATAAAAGGTATGTATATTTTTTCCTATAATATCCTGTATAAGATGTTCTTGATATACAACATTTGGATGATCTAATGGTGCTTTTTGTAAATATCTAACTAAACCATTGGAATATATAGCTACTTTTTCTATGTTGGGATGGTTTAACATAGTTACAACTGCATCATACAAATTAGTTAATAATCCTGGTTCTCCACCATTTATTCGTGCAACAGAATGCTTTGGGAAATAATTTAAATAATACATTAATAAATCAATATCAACCTCAGTATTATATTTTAATATATCCTGAGACCATACATCACAATAATAACAGTTTTGATTACATTTCTTTGAAAATATAATATTGAAACTATATCCCTTCATTAGTAATGTAATCTCCTTTATATCTTACTGTAAATGAAAAATCCCATATGATCATATATTTTATCAAATTCTTTCTTCTTTTTAATTCTATCATTCAGAATAATAAAATCATCATATTCCTTTTCTATACTTCTTTCATAGATGATTATATCACATCTATTCAATACATTATCAACCATTATTTCATATTTTTTACTTTCTTCAGCAGACATTTGTAATATAGTTCCACATATATAAAAGTAAACATTATATAATGAAAAGTCTTTATAATTTAGAAAATCACACATCAGTACATTCATTTTATCATGAAAAGTAAATAAAGATAAAAATACATTAGATGCATATACTATTGGTTTAAAATAATCTATACCTGTAACCTTTGAACATCCTAAATAAACAAGTAAAGGTAAATTTCTCCCCAAACCAGATCCATTATGTAATACTGATCTGTTCTTCAATATTTGATAATCATATATATATGTTATTACTCTTTCTAAAGATGTGTTTAAATATGCTATATCATTTTCAAAATTATATTTTATATATTTATCATCTAAACCATATTTGCGAAATAAAAAGTCATAAAATTGATATAATTGTACTCTCT
>CALMHN010000194.1 GCA_937863745.1 uncultured bacterium
ATTTTCTATATTAGATAATTTGTCAATAATATTATCAGATATAGATTTAAATATTGAAATGTCCATTATTTATATCACACAATTCTTACGCAAGGAAGCCACTGGCTTTAGCCACGTGGAGGAATTGCGTATTTTAAACACGCTACGTAAGAATTGCTACCTCCTTTCTATAACTATACCCATCAAATCTTTGCACAATTGTAAAATATTTATGATTTACATCCACTTATATATAAATATCATTCACATTTTGCCCATCCACAAACTTTACATTCTATACATCCGTTAATTGGCCGTTCAATAACAGATTTACATGATGGACATCGCATTTTGCCATTTTCATCAATATACACGCCGGCATTATATTTCCAATCTTTTGTTTGTTTATTAATGTCATCAATTACAATATTTCTATTAGATTCAGATTCAATCTGTGCAATAGAATACAATTCTGATAATACATCAGCAATCATAATTGTCGGTTGGAAATATTGATTATAAAATGTTTTAACCTTCCGCAATTGAGCTATAATACTATTAAAATCGACACGACTGCGTAATGCAATAGATATTAATCTACCAATTGCATTTGATATTGTAGTATATTCTTTTGATGATTCGGTAGTTCGAATAAATACCTCAAATGGCAATCTATCTTTAGTAAATCCCAATTCAATATGCATTTTCTTTTCTTCTGTTAATTTTAAATCATTTGTTACAATTGAAATTATTTCGGATAATTCGTATCCATTATCCGCCAAATCATACACATTTTCAATTATATTTAAGATCTGATTTTTATATTCATTATCAATAAATGTAACAGTTTCCTTTAATGAATAAATAATATTTGGTCTAGGAATTGGTACATTTAATTTATCAGCAGTTATATCATTATTAGAAATAAGATCATTATTATCTAAATTAAAAACTGCAATTTTGTTTGATTCCTTCGTATCTGTTTTTAAAACCTGCGATTCCAAACTCCCATCTCTATATATAGTTACACCTTTAATATATGGAGATTTTAATGCATATAAAAATACATCTTTAACAGCATCTATTGTTGAAGAGTTTGGCATATTAATTGTCTTAGATGTACTAGAGGAATTATATTTTTGAAATGATTCCTGCACCCTTAAATGCTCAATAGGAGACAAATCCATTGAAGTACAAAATATCGAATATTTTTCAGAATCTAAATCATACTTATCAATAATATATTGTATGCCATATAAATCTAAATCTAGAAGAACTTTATTAATATCCACATCCGCAATATCATTTACTAATTCATTTTCTAGTAATTTTACAACATAATTTGTTTCAACTCGTTTATTTTCATTTGGTAAAGTAATATATCTCTTATATTTTAATGCGTATAATGGTTCAATTCCTGTTCCAGTATCGCCCAATTCAGGAACTTCCATAACCCTACTTCGTGTACCTTCAGGAGCTAACGATGTAGTTGCAATATTACGACGTGGATATTTATTTAACTCTGTTATATACCCTTTTTCATCATTGGCTAAAAACGGATTAAACCCATATTTTGTGGCATATTGACTTAACTTATATAAAGGAAATACACCCTTATATTTTGCCATATCGGTTGAAAACTTAGTTGAACCATATTCTAATGTATATATTAAATTTTCTGCAATTTCCAATGACTTATCACTACCATAACGAACACCATTCAAAATAAAATACCCTGCAACCCCAGTAATTCCAACGCCAATATTTCTAGTTAATAATGCGGCTCTACTAGCACTAACAATAGGAAACATATTAAGATCTATTATATCATCCAAATACCATGCGGCAATATATGCTAAATCAAATAATATATCTAAAGAATCGTTTGCAATTTTAGATACATCAATACTCATTAAATTACACATCCCAGTTAATCTACCATATTTCTTCTCAATTTCTTCTGTGTATGTAGCAGCTAATGGTTGTTCTCCACAATTATGACATACCAAGTCATTAACAACACCAACATGCGATGTATTCATAGTAAAATCATATACTGGTAGTATTTCTGATGTAGTTATATTGATTACTTTAGGAGAAATGTCAATAATTAATTTTTTTAATATATCATTTTTATTATCTGCAAATCCAATCTCAGATGCGAATTTGAAAATATTTTGTGGATCTAATATTAATAATGATTCTTTATTATTTTCATCTAAAACAACATCAGATACAATTCCACAATATGTATATAAAATCTTATTAATGTTATACAAATTCTTACTATTATTTGATGTAATTACAATCTTATTAGATTCAATCCTAGCATTGTTACTAAAATATCCCCTTAAGAATGATACTATATTATTATATGTGGACACATCAATAATATCTAATACATTAGTATTATCAGAAATATTTAATCCCACATCAATATAAAACTTAGAATATTCGCTATTAGACTTGATATCATAATAACTATAATGTAAAATTTTATGACCTAATGCATCCTTTGCTTCTATCCATTCAAATGTATCTGCATCCATTAATTTATGATCTGGTGTAATAACCATTTTTAATTTATTATTAAAAGTCAAAGTGATTGTCGGTTTTTCACCAGTCTTAAAAATTTTTGCAGGTACATATGTATTAAGCAATGGTGCCCATACATTGACAATTTGCCCATCTAATTCTCCTATTTTAATATATCCATTATCAGTTAAAATTTCTTCATTATATCCAAAACATGGATTAGTAGACAAATATGGTATTTCATCAACTATAGGATTATTCTTATTTATTTTATCAAATAATAATAACCCTGGGTCACCAGTTTTCCATGCCAATGCTGCAATTTCATTAAATATCTCATTCGCATCTACTTTATCATATTCCACACCGTCAAATATTAATGGAATTTTTTCATTATTTTCTATAGCATTTACAAATGAATTTGAATTGTTGATACCAACAGAGATATTGAAATTATTTAATACATTATCCCCTTTATTAAATTCTTTAGAATGAATAAACTCTGATATATCAGGATGAAATGCAATTTCATGCTGTAAAAAATCAGTACCAACATACATGCCACCAACCATCATACCAGCACCACGTCTCCGTGATTGTTTTACAACTTCAAGAGTTTGATTGAATTTTTTCCCAAAAGACACACTACCAGATGATAACGCACCATTAGATCTTACAATTGCGCCATTAGGTCGTAAAACACTTATATTTACGCCAACACCTACAGTTGCTTTTGATAATAACGCAATCTCGCTATCAGTTTTGTTTATATCTTCCATACTATCTCCTAAACTTAATACAGAACACGCAGATAAACAAAACCGTCTATCCAAATTATTATAAATACTAATATAATCATCTATAGTAACATCGTTAATATCTTTCTCAAATATTGATTTTGGATTATTAACACCAATATTAAAAAGAACAGGAGAATTAGGCATAATTAATCGTGCTTTAAGTAATTGAAATAATAATAATTCAAAGTTATGTAAATATGCTATAACATCTAATTTATATTCATCATCCGAATATAAATTGTACAAATATTTTGCTTCTACAGATGTAATGGTTCGTGCGACACGTGTGATAATATCTTCAAACCCAGTATCAGATTGTCCATCTGAATATTTCAATAAATATCGACTATTTATTATCATCTGTGTCTGGTCTGGTATTTCTGAATTATAATATTTACTAATTATATATAATAATTTTGTTCTTAATGTATTTATCATATTATTTGAATATGATAAATAATCTATTGGATTTGACAAATTAAATACCGGTCGAGGATATAATATTGTTCTTACAATATTATCAATCTCACTATCAGTTAATTGTTTAGATCTCAAATAATTTCTTAAATAAGATATATCAAATTTACTATCAATTAAATCACTTATAATTCTAGTATCAAGTTCCGCATTATAGTTTCGCAACTCATCAATCAAATCCATTATTTCCACAGAAAACACCTCCAAATATTAATAATGATATATAAATTAACAAGTACTTATATTATTGTAGATATACCTGTAGATTCATCTTTGACCACAGTTATTATTTTGTCAAATACATTTAAAGATAATGAATTATTATGGCTTGTCATAAAAAATTGTATATTTGTTGATTGCTTAACTGCATTCAACAAATCTAGAAGTAACATCATTGAAGTATTATCCAAACCATCAAAAGTTTCATCTGCAATAAAAATTCCTAAATTAATTGAATTTTTTGTGTAATTATATAAATATTCAATTAACGAAAAATAAAATACAATATCCATCTTCTTTCGTTCGCCCTTACTTAACAGGTTATAATTAATTTCTGTACCATTAAACACAAATTGAGTATAAATTTTCTGCGTTTCAGTATCATATTTTATACTCATTTGTATATTACCATTAGGATAAAAAATATTAATATATTTATTAGATATATAATTTATTACTTCCAAATATTTAGAGATATATGAATTTCTGAAATTACTTTTTGGAGATAATAATTTGTATAATGTTTCTAACATTTCTAATGTTTCTTGATGTTTTGAAAGTTCTTCATCTACATTATTTATCTTATCTGTAAGATCTTGTATATTAGTGTCTATTCTCAAAAATATATCATTTTTAGATATAGACTCTGTAATCTTTTGTCGATATTCCACAAGATGAGATTTTTCATTTGACAAATATTCTATTTTTTCAGATAATTTAGAAAATTTATCTTTGGCATTTAATAAATCAGTTTGAATTTGAATTAATTTCGATTTAGTCGTTTTCAATGTATTCAATCCATTCTGCAACTTCAAATTTTTAATATCTAATGATTCAATCAATTTATTTAATGTCATACGAAATTTATCATCAATACTCCTACCACAAGTCGGACATTTATTTTTACTAATTAATATTGACTTTTCATTCCTAATTGATACCAATGAATTATATTTACTTTGAGTATTTAGTAATGTAGTATCAATTTCTTTTATTGCATTATCTACAACTTTCAATTGTTTATCAATATTGTCAATAGATTTATATTTTTTTATAAGATTGGTATATTCTGTATTTAATAATATAATTTTGTCATCTATTTCTTTTATTTTTGTATCATATTCACTAATTTTTTTATCATATTCTAATTGATTAGAATGAATACTAAACTCTTTTAATTTTATATTCCGTTCTCTTTCTTCTTGATATATTTTTTTATTATTCTCTAATGTAGATATTGTATTTTTTAGAGATTTAAGATCTGCATTTACAGTATTAAATAAATCATTTAATATCGATATATTTAATACTGTCTCAAAGAGTTTAGTGCGTTGTACAGGACTGAAAGACAAAATTGATAAATTTTCTGATGTTAGGAAATTGGTAGTATAAAACAAATCTTTGTTGACGCCCAACAATTCTTTTTCAATATATTGTTGTGCAAATTCTTTCTTTTGAAACATCAATTCTTTATCATTCTCAATTATTTTCAACTCATGTTTTACAGAATTTGTTATAGTAACTGTACGGATAATTTGCAATATTTTTTCTGATGAATGATATATAACACTAACAACATATGTATTTTCATCTACATTTTTATTTAGCAACTCTTCTAATGTTCTATTAGGAACACTCCCAAATATATTAAACAGCAATCCATAATATATAGCACTTTTACCAGCGCCATTGCTTTTAAATGGATCATCAGTAATTCCATTAATAAAAATCAATCTGTCAGTTTGTGTATCAATATTAATGATACTATTTTTATGTGAGATAAAATTTTGCAAATATATTTGAGATATATAATACATAACGTATACTCCTTTCTAATAATAAAAATAAGAAATAACTCTCCAATATATTTTGGAGAGTTATTCAATTATTATTTACCATACATATTAATCAAGTCATCCAATCCCGGAATATCAATATCGTCAAATGTTCCAATATCATCTACAGGATTTTCTACTTGAACATCTATATCCGCAAGAGTGTCATCAATATATACATCTGCTACAGAATTATCATCACTATTATCAAATCTATTAATCTGATGCTTTAAACTTTGAATATAATTTTCTTGTGTTTCAATAAAAGCTTTTAAATCTGTTTCTATTTCTTGGCTAATATTGTTTTTATATATAACGTCCGCAATTTCTTTAATCATTTCTATAGATATATCGATAGCAATTTTTTGTTTTGAAATCTTAATTTGTGGACGATAATTATCATCTAGATCTATTACCAATGCATGCGCAGATTGGTAATTTACAACATCTGAGTAATCCAATTTGGCATTTGATATTGTATTTATTATTTTGTTTATTATTTCTAATGGATTGTTATCAGTCCAAGATAAGATTTCAACATTCTTAGTGTTTAAATTAAAAATTGGAAATGATACTAATTTATTAATATTCAATATATAATCTCGAAATTGGTTATATCTTAATCCAAGATCAGATGCTAATTTTCTAATTTCTGATGTATTAGAAAATGCTTTTGAAACTAAATTGGGGTTTGCATAATTATTTAATGTTTCATTATATCCCAAAGTGTAGAATTTCCCATTTAAAAATACCGAACGTTTTATAACAAAAAATTCTTTTTCTATTTCATTATCAAAAACTGGTAATATAACACATGTCAATGGTGTAACTTTTTTACTCAAAAATACATAATTTAAATTATTTGATTTTGAATGTGGTTTATCTAAATTTGATTCCAATTCTTTTATTCTATTTTTCAAATCTTCCAATTTCATATTTTTACCCTCCATATTTTGTTTTTAAAAAATATACTTAATATTTAGAAACTGCTGTTATTATAGCAACCATACCTTTATCCCTAGGATTATATTCGGGATATTTTGATGGAAAAAACATATTTTTTGTCAATTCAATATCCACAATTTTAGAAACCAATATTAATTTCCATCCAGTATGTATTCCGCTTTCGGAATATCCACTATGTTGATACCCTCGCAAAACCAAATTATTTTTAGCATTAATACCCAATACAAACGGAGATATTTCTCGTATTTCTGCGCCAGCAGGGTCATCAGCATATCGTATTAATACATTTGATTGAGTATTAATAGCCTTTTTAATTGTTTCTACAATTTGGTCAATAGTCATATATGTCGGACACAGACTACTCCATCCCACATAAGATGGAGATGAATGCGCCATTCCCTCCTTTCAAATAAAATATTCTTTCGTTACTAACTATAACTTTATCATTTTTTGTGGCATAAGACCCCAACCTCTTAATAGGTTGGGGATGAATG
>CALMHN010000195.1 GCA_937863745.1 uncultured bacterium
AATATTTTTTATAATATCGGTTATCATACGTTCTACATCAGGTTCTCTTAATAGATAATCATCATCATCTATAGCTATTACTATAAATGGTAAATTTCTTGTTTCCATTTGATTGTAATCTCTTACACTTTTATAGCCTGCTGATTTAATTATTCGTTTACGACGATCTATTTCCATGAGTACTTTTGAAAGAACAACTATACTTTCTTTCTTATCTCTCATAGCTTTAATCATGGAATATCTTGAATCACCATAGTAATTTAATTCAACGCCTGATGTATCAATGGGAATAATGCCCATTTCAAGTGAAGTATGCGTTCTGATTAATTGTACCAAGATTTCATCTAGTAAAATGGATTTCCCGGTTCCAGTTTCTCCTGTAATAATTATTGAGGAACAATCTTCAACATTAATCTTTACTAATCCATCATGATACATTCCGACAAAAACTTCATTTTTATCTATTTCCCTTTTTATTGCTGTTCTAAATTCCATGATTTCTCCTTTATGATAATGTTATAATGTCGCTTTCGGAGGCACCTTTAATATGATTTGAATAAATGTATTTAGCATTTATAGGCGTATAATTGGCTGACTCAGTAATCTTAGTATTAGAATACAATTCAGTTTGAGCAAATGCCCTTGATGATATGAAGTAATCATAGAAAGATACGTCAGTTTCAGTAGTTGTATTGATAGTACGTGATGCAATCATGATATCTTGAAGTGATGGAGAAAATCCAGCATCAAGATTGAATACATAGTCACCAATTACATAACTATGTTTTACATTATAGCCTAAGAAAGTATTATAATCTAATGATTTAGCTTGAACTTTTGTTGATAAGCTAATACTTATTAACAAAATAAATACTTTAATAAACTTTTTCATGATATCACCTACCCTTTATGAATTGCTTCTAACTTTGTATTTTCGTCACTTTCAAAACTAAATGTTATCGTATTTACTTTTGATACATCTAAAATGGATGTTGTTACAACACATTTATCACCTTTGGTATAACCTATATATGTTCCATCTTCATCATATATATAATATTCAGTTTGTAATTCACCTTTCATATTATATATTTTAATTGATTTACTAACCATATTATTATCGTCTTCATAAGTGAAATAATAAGTATAATTTGAAAAATCCCTACTCTTTTTGTACTGATAGCCTATAGCAAATATTACGATTAATAATATTATTCCTATTATGCATAGTATAATTCCTTTTTTATGATTATTTAACGACATACAAATCCTAAATTCTCAACTTTCTTTTCTAATTCTTTAACTGTATAAGTATCTCCAATTAAAAGGGACTCTTCATCGGAACTTAGAGTATTTATAGCATTAAAGCTTACATCATCTTTATTATTTTTATCATTTAATTCAATAGTCAAATTGTTTATCACGATACCATCTGTTGTGGTATTAATCTTAGCTGTAACATCATTGTCATTATTTACAATTTCTAAATCTCCATCTGGTAAATATGAATATGCACTTTTAAATAAATCACTTACAATACCTTCATAAGCATTTAAATTAGCATATGACGAACTTATTACTATTTCCTTAGATAAATTTATTTTAGAAATGGAATCACGATCAAGATAAGTAACTAGGTTTTCATTAATTGTAAAACCATCAATGGAATTAGTTATTCTTGTACATGTTACTTTCTTTGTTTTATTCGTTAAAGCTATGATTGCAAGTATTATAATTATAACAATTACAATTATGGCAATGATAATGCCAAGATACTTTTTGTTAATTTTTTTTAACTTTTTCATGTTTATTCTCCTTAGCTACAAATACTTGTACTTATTGAACAACTAGAACTATATGTTGCTGTATAATAAGTGTTAGTTGTGTCTGAGTCAACAACGAAGTCTAGGCTTGGATGAGAAGCAAATGCTACAGTTCCGTTGGTAACAACAGCACAAGATTTAGCGGCATAACCAACTATATCTGCTGATGAAGTTGAACCATGTCTATATAACCAATAATTGGTTACTTTTGTACCAGTTGATGCATTGCAAACTACGACTTCTTGGCTTATTACAATACCTGCTGTGCTTGCATTATCATAGTAATTATAAGTGTATTTTGGCTCAGCTTTTTTAGTCGTTGTTGTAGTTGTAGTTGTAGTCGTTGTGGTTGTAGTAGTATTATTTCCACTATTTGTATTATTATTTGTATTATTATTAGAACTTGATCCTCCACCTGATGTATTACTAGATGGGAATGAAGTTTTTGGTTGAGTTGCTTTTATAGTAGTCGTGGTTTCTGTTTGAGCTTCAGGTATGTTTTCTGTAGTTGTAGTTTCAGTAGACACTGCACCTATTGTTGTAGATGTTACTTCAGTAGTAGTTTCTGTCTCACTTAAACTAACC
>CALMHN010000196.1 GCA_937863745.1 uncultured bacterium
ATTTTACCTATATATAAAGGCGAAGATATTACTAATGGTGAAAGTGCTACGATTATTGAATTGTACCAAGTTCCAACTAATGAAAGTGACTATACAATATGCTTTGGTTATATTGAAAAAACTATGGGATGTTTTATGCCAAATGGGTAATATTTTAAGCCTAAATAATTTACAATTATATATGGCTGTGGTATTCTAAAATAGATAGTAAGGTAGGAGAAAAATATGAATAAAAGGAAAAAGGGTTTTACTCTTGTTGAACTACTTGTAACAATCGTTTTATTAGGTGTTATAGGTGGTATTGTTATTTATAACATGACTAGCGTTTCCACTAGTTCAAAGCAAAAGGAATATGAAAGGTTTGTTGCTGCAGTTAAAAGTGCTGCTGGCGTTTATGCAGATAACAATAGTGATGTATTTAATGACTTATATGTAAATAAGACATATTTATATATTACGACTGGTGATTTAATTACTAATGGATATTTAGCTGAAGATTTAAAAAATCCATATACTGAAGAAAAAATCGGTACAGATGAATTAATTAAGGCTAATTTAGATAGTACTTCAGGTGCTTTAACATTTGAATATCCATATGAAGGTAGTGAAACTGAACAATTTTTAGTTGCTATTAATGACTATGTTATTTATGGTGAGCCATATGATTGCATGACTGGTAGTAATTCATATCGTTTATCATTATCTGATGAAAATGGTAATTTAATTAGTGTTGATCCTTCAACCACAGAAGGTAAAGCTAATATTGAAAAATATCATGTAACATGTACAATGCCTGAGGGTTGGAGTACATATAAAGATGAAAATGGTAATCAAATTGAGTTAGCTGGTAGAAGTGGTGAGTATTATCAACATATTAATCAAGCTGGTGATTATACAATTAATTATTCTTGGTTAACAAGTTCAGGAACAAAGAAGACTGCTTCAAGAGTTATTACAGTACTTGAACAATATACTCCAGATCTTGATTTAAGAGCTGTTAATGTTAATTCAAGTGAATATTCTCAAAGTGGACAAGTTGCTAATTTGTCATCTTCTAAGTTTGAAACTGGTTCTTCATTTACTGGTGAATCTATAGTAAATACTGATGGTGGTTCTAATACTCAAACTGGAGCTGCTACACTTTATACACCAACTGTTTCAAGTGATTGTTCTACATGGACTGTTCTTGCATTTAAGCCATCTTTATCAGGGGCTGATACAACTGGTGCTACATATACACTTACTAAGTCTCAAAATAATGATGCTGGTGATTATACAAATGTAGCAACATTTACAAATAATCAAAATGCAACAAATGGCCAAAGTCCTTATACTGGTGCTCAAAGTTCTGATTGGGATAAAGTATATATGGTTGATGATGGTGTTACTGAATATACGTTAACTACGATATCTAAAGGACACTATATGACAAGTTATACTCATAAGAATACGAGTACAATTCAAGTTAAACAAGATTTAGTTATACCTACTTGTAAGATAAGCGGTGGTAGTACAACTTATAGTGCGGCTAAGACTATTAATATTAGTGATACTTATTCACCAATTGGTATTTATGAGTATGAATATAAATTAGTAGAATCTACTGCTGATGTTAATCAAAAAGCTGATCCTGATAATACTTCTGTATTTGGTAGAACTGGTGTTGTAACTTCTCAAGTATTTAATGCTAAGAGTTCTTCTAATAATACATGTGGATCTAGTACAACTAGATATACTAAGTTATATGTAAGAGCTGTTAATAAGAATGGTTATAAAGGTAAATGGGTTAGTGGTAATGATGCTGTTAATGTTTATCTTTCAAATAATATTTCAGATTTAATTCCAACTAATGGAGGATCTGATTGTAATTCAGCTTGTGCAACAACTAGTAACTTATCAGCAAGTTATTTTGTTAATACTTCTCTAAATAATTTGTCATGTTATTATTGTCAAAAGAATGTTTACTTAAAATGGGGAAATATGAATCTTAATGTTTTAGGTAAATATAATGATAATAGAGTACTTGTTAGTAATATGCAAACAATAACTTCAAATGCAATTAGTTTATCTCAATTAAGATATGGTGTTTGGGGAATAATAACTTGCGATGGATATTATACTGCAGGGTTTAATTATTATGCTCCTGCATTCTATACATTAACTAATTATTTAGCTTATTTGGAAACAACTTATAATAATGGTGTTCTTCCAAATAATAGAGCAACTGTTCTTGCTCAACATACATGGCATGCAACTGTTGGTAGTTTAAATTTAGGTGCTATGCCAAGTGCTGGACAATGGGGACATTACTCTGATGGAGTTTCACGTGATTATGCTTCTCAATGGGCTGCATGGTCTAGAGCTTATTCATATACTGATGCTAGATATTCTGGATATTTAGGTATACCTTCTTATAACGATTTCATGATGTTTGCCTCTGGTCAAAGTAATTATGGAAATGGTTCTTTATATGCAAATAATACTTATTGGTTAGGTACAACTATAAGCCCAAGTTCTGTAGGAGTTAGAGTTTCTCATGGCGATTCAACAAGTGTTGCTAATACATTCTTTAGAGTATTTACTACAGGTGGTGTTAACTCAACATACTCTGCAAGTTCTGAATATGTTAAGGCAATGATGGTTGTTAAGAATGGTATTGTATGTAGAGGTACAGGTACTGCATCTGATCCTTACATTATTAGTGAAGGGTAATGGTGAGACACATGAAGAATAAAAAGAATAAAAGAACTAATAAAGATAATAAAACAGTAATGATTACAATTATAAGTTTACTTGTAGTTGTAATCATTGCAACTATTTGCTATTTCTTATTTATTAATGATAAAACGAGAATTGTAAATAAAGGTGAAACTGTTGATCCTGAATTTACTTGGTTAACAGAAACTGATGCTACTCAGATTGAAAATTTTGATATGTATAATTCTCAATCTATAATGTATAATGAGATTTTAAAAACTTATAAATCTGATAAACCTACATTAGATAATCCTATGGTTATTCAAAATCCATTTGCTATATCGCCATTAACTGCTTTAGTCTTATTTAAGACTGATAGTTCTGTTAGTGTTAAGGTAACTGTTAAAGGTAAACATAATGATGATATAGTTAGAACTTTTGAAGCTAGTAAAGATCATTATTTACCAATTTATGGATTATATGGTGGATATGATAATACTGTAGTTCTTGAAACTAGTGATGGTAAATCTAAAACTATAACTATTACAGTTGATTCATATAATACTGAAGGTAATGCTGAAGTTGTTACTAATAATGTTAGTAATTCAAATGGTGAGTTCTATTTTGGAACATCATCACTTGGTGCTTCCACTATTGCTTATGATAATTATGGTGAAGTTAGATGGTATTTAAATATTGGTTATTCTAAAGGAATGACAATGTTACAAAATGGTAATATTTTGTTAAGTGATGCTTCAAATGGTCCTGATTCAACTTCTACTGGTGGTGTTGTTGAACTAGATTTATTGGGTTATGTTCATAATGAATATTTACTTGAGGGTGGATATCATCATGATGCTTATGAATTACCTAATGGAAATTTAATTGTTTTAACTAGTGATAAAGATTCTGATACGTTCTCCGATTATGTAGTTGAACTTGATAGAACTACTGGTCAAGTTGTAAAGGATTGGAAATTGAAAGATATAGTTGGATCTATTGATTCTTCTATAACTAATAATTATCCTACATGGGGTTGGATAAACTCTGTTTATTATGATCAAACAACAAATTCATTAATATTCTCTTTAAGAAATATGAATTCAGTTGTATCTGTAGGTTATGATTCAGGTAAAATTAATTGGATTTTAGGTGATAAGAGTAATTGGAGTAATGCATTTAGTCAATATTTCTTGACTGGTATTGGAAGTAATTTCTCTTATACATCAGGTCAACATTCTGTTTCATTAACAAGCGATGGCTATTTAAGTGTATTTGATAATGGTTATAATGCGCATAATGAAGAAGCTGTTTCATGTGCTAGTTTAAAAAATAATGAATCTTATGCTAAAGTTTATAAGATTGATACAGCTAATATGACTGCTGAACTTACTTATAAATATGGTGGTAAAGATTATTTCTCATATGCTTTAAGTAGTTTTAACTATACTGATGCTGGAAATAAATTAATTAACTTTGGATGGCATATGACTAGTGATACTGATTATTCTAGTAGTGAATGTACTCAATTTAGTGCTTCAAGTTATGATGCTTATTTATTTGAATTAGATGCTAATAATAATGTATCTGTTGAATTACATATGCCTCAGTCTAAATTTGAAGTTGTTAAAGCTGATGCTTATAATTTAGCTAGTGTTAGTGTTAATCCTTCTACTAAAGATGAATTGTCTAACTATACTACTAGTTCAGCTGTTCGTACTACAACTAATACAAAGAATTATATAGAGTTAACTAAAGATGAAGCTTTAGCATATAAAGATGGTGAGAAACTAGAGTATGCTATGGTTGCTAATCATGGTAGACTTTTATTAAATGGTGCTGTTGCTGATGATAAAGAACTTGATGTTGTATTCGTTGGTTTAAATGGTAAAGGTTATAAGTTTGTTGCTAAGGAAGCTGGTAAGACTA
>CALMHN010000197.1 GCA_937863745.1 uncultured bacterium
TAAATGGGTACCAATTAAACATGATAGAAATGTTGAATTAAGTTCATTAATGAGATAAAGATTAAATCTTTATCTTTTTTCTTGTAGAATTGGGCAATTTGTTGTTTAATTGTTAGTAGGTGAGTTTTCATGGAGAGATATCAAGAAATAGAAAAAAGTATAATTAAGACCTATCGTAAGGAACTTTGGGCTAAATTTGCTAAGGCAATGAATGAGTATGCATTAGTAAGTCCTGGGGATTCAGTGATGGTTTGTATATCTGGTGGTAAAGATTCTTTTTTGATGGCCAAATTATTTCAAGAAATCATTCGTCATGGCAAATATCCTTTTGAAGTTCACTATGTTGTAATGAATCCCGGATATTCTGAGTTTAACAAGAATAAGATCATTGAAAATGCCAAGATTCTAAATATTCCCATAGAAATGTTTGATTCAGATATCTTTAATGTCGTAACCAGCGTAACTGAAGGTAACCCTTGTTATTTATGCGCACGTATGCGAAGAGGATATCTATATAATAAAGCCCGTGAATTAGGTTGTAATAAAATAGCCTTAGCCCATCATTTTAATGATGTAATCGAAACGACTTTATTATCGATGTTCTTTGGTTCTGAAGTAAAAACAATGGTTCCTAAATTACATTCCACTAATTATCCTGGATTAGAACTTATTAGACCCATGTATTTAATCAAAGAGGATGATGTCATTGCCTGGAAGAATTTCAATAATTTAGATTTCATTAACTGTGCTTGTCCATTTACGGAAGCTTGTAGCATTCAAGATGATAGTACCAGCAAGAGAAAAGCCATGAAAAAATTAATTAAAGACTTAAAAGAACTAAATCCAAATATTGAGAATAATATTTTTCAATCCATGACCAATGTTAATATGAATTGTATTTTAGGCTATAAAGATTTTGATGGTAATCATCATGATTTAGTAGATTACTACGATGATTTAAAATAAATGTTTCAAAAAATTAAAAAGTGTATATAATAAGGAATGGTGATTTTATGGAAGAAGTATTAGCAATAGATAAAACATTGTATCATGAAACAATTAATAATGAATCTTCAGCGATTGCTTTAATATGGAATAAAATTAAAGATAATGAATTAATCTTGAGAAGATCATATACTTTAGTATATAAAAACCATAAAGTAACTATCTTAGCACCAACTATTGCCGAATATATACTTAAATATTTAAAAGGGACAAAAGAGTTTGATGAATTACAAGATATTATAATCAGTAACAAAGAAATTGGCCGTCTAGGCTGTACTGATGGGGGAACATTCTTAAGAAAGTTAGTTGTAATTTCAAGTGAATTTAATTCAGAACAAAAAAGATTAATTGTCAAAGAGGCTATGAATTCTCTTGGAACGAGATCTACTCAATCAGCAAGTGATCTAGAAAATAATGTAAAGAAGGAACCTATATCAAGAAATGTTGATGGGTTGCCAAGTTTTCATGGTAAATATCCACTTGATCTACGCTTTTGTATATTAATAAGTGATGCCTTCACGATGAAAGAAAAACTAGAACTTATTTATAAATTTTATTTAGAATATGAGGATTGGGATTATGCTATTAATCGTTTTAAAAAATTTATTGTTTTTAATCTTAATTTATTTGATGACAATGGTAACCAGTTATTAGATGAAAAAGAATTATTTAATTATTCCTATGATGATTTGTTTCATATATTAGGTTCAGAAATTGAAACTGAATTATTATATGCTAAGATTCAGGATCTAAAAATGATGGTAGGTGAAAGACCATTAAAAGAGGATGTTAAAAAAACATTTAGATTAGTAAAGTAGTTGAGATATTTTATTAATTATTTTATACTATAAATAGGTGATTGAAATGATAGAAACTTATGTTATTACAACTATTATTCTTACATGCTGTATATGTATTCCTTTAGCAGTATTTTATATATATTGTTTTTATAGGTTGTTTGAGAAACTTGGCTTTGAAGGATGGCGCGGTATTATTCCATTTTATAATGTCTACTTATTAGTTAATAAAGCAAACTTAAATTGGTGGTATTTTGTTATATATGCTGTTTGCTTTGCCATTCAATTAACATTAACTAATGAAGCTGGTTTTTCCTTTTTATTAGGTCTTGCAAACTTTGTTGTAATGTCCTTAATATTTTATAACTTATGTAAAAAGTTTAAACAAACAGATGTTATTACCGTTTTAACAGTAATATTCCCATGCTTTATGGTTCCTTATTTAGCATTATCTAAATCATGTGTTTATGATGATACCATTAAGGTAACACCTAATGCTTACATTGATTATATTCAAACTTCAACTAATCATACAGAAGAGAAAAAAGAAGAGAAAAAAGAAAAAGTTAATTTTTGCCCTGAATGTGGAGAAAAGCTTACTATTAAATGTAAATTTTGTCCTAAATGTGGACATAAATTATAATAATAATACATGTTAGAAATGACATGTATTTTTTTTAATTTCATAAAATAAGTAAGGTATCTATGATATAATACAATCATGAGGTACTTTATGAAGAAACTATTATTAATTATATTAAGTATATTTTTTATTACACCTGTATATGCAAAAGAATATACAGTGCAAACTCTAGGATTAAATATTGATATTCCTGATGAATATGTTGTTGCAACACGTGATAATTTAAATGAAATAGATTACAGTAATCTTGGTACTAATGCTGATGAACTAAATACTTTATTTAATAACAATTCAATATATCTTGAGACTTTAGATGATAAAAATGGTGTTACTTTATTTATTAGAGCTATTGAAAATCCTGGTATTGATTCTTATACACTTGATGCCAATACTGATTCAGATGCCTTATCAATTGCGAAGAAAGCTGGGGTTTCTGAATTTAAGACTATTAAAACCGATCAATTTAAATTAATAGAAATAAACTATACAAGTAATTCAAAAGAACTTGTAGAATATTATTTATCTTGGAAAGACTTATTTATAACTATTACAGCTCAGGCCACTGATTCTACATTAAGTGATGCAACAAAATCCTCTGTTGATGATATTGTAAAAACACTAACGCTAACCGGAGAAGGAGAAATTACTGCAACCAGTGAAACTACCACTTCTTCAAATGATAATAAATCAAGTACTTATCTTAACCAATTTATATTTATCTTGGTTATTGCTGTTGTAATTATCATTTACATATATAGAAAGAAGAATAAAAAATGAAAAAGATATTACTAACTGGAGCATCAGGTGGATTAGGTACACATTTAGCTAATTATCTATTATCATCAGGTTACTATGTTTATATGCTTTATCATCATGATAAAACTAGTGTTATGAATATTATGAATAAGTATCCTAATACTAGTTCAATATATGAAATAGATATTACCAATGAAGAAGAGATAAAAGCATTACATAGTAAAATAGGGGATATTGATATTCTAATCAATTGTGCAGGAATTGATCATGTAAGTGAGTTAGAAGATAAAAATATGGAAACCCTAGTGAATGTCTTTAAAGTTAATACAGGAGGACCATTTCTTTTAATTAAATACTTTGGTAAACATATTAACGAAGTAAAAGGAAATATTATTAATATCTCATCCGATAATACAATAGATCAGTATGATGAAGTGACTTTAGAATATGATATATCTAAATCAGGATTAAATATGTTAACCAAAATATGTGCCCGTACACTTCCAAACGCCCATGTAAATGCATTAGCAATTGGTTGGCTAGATACTAAAATGAATAATATCCCAGACGATATAAAATCAGAAATAAAATTTGTACCTTTCACCAAAGTATGCGATGAAATAAATGAGTGTTTAACAAATGATGATACAGATTTAATAATCACGATAAGATAACTTTACAAGTAACTACAATTTTTAGTTACTTTTTTTCATATTTCATTTATAATTATTATAGGTGAGAATATGAAAACAGTAAGTCTTAAAACATTTGATTTTGATAGAAATCCTTCTCAAATAGCCGTGGATGTTATGTATCATGGAAATAGATATATAATCCAAGGATCTAAAATGAGTAATGCTTGGGCTAAAAAACTAATTGAAAAGGGTATTAACTACGTTAAGATAAAAGATAATCCTTTAGATGATATAGCATCAGCTTATATAACAAACTCTTTATCTAAAGAAACAATCTCAGAGACTGCTGGTATCTTAAATAAATTTCTAAAACAAAAAGATTATGGAGCCATTGCTGTTCAATCTCAAAAGATTGTGGATGAAATAACTAGAAACTCAGCTTATTCTTTCTTAACTCCAGCTTTAGCTAATAAAGATTTACAAGAAAGAAAAATCGATGTAGCAATTGTTGCTATAACATTAGTTGAACTATATGGCATGAACGATGAGCAAAAATATATGATTACTCAAGCTGCCTTGCTTTGTAATTTTGGTAAGACATTAACAAAAGAAGAAAGAGAATATGTCATTCAAACAGGATTAACTAAAAATCCAGCATTTAAGCAAAGTATTAGAAATCGTATAATAAAAGAAAAAAGATTAGATGAAGAATCTGTTAGAAAATTAATATATGAAAAAACTAAAGATAAAAAATATAATAAAGATGTAATAGAAATTATTGCTGATCGTAAGACTGAGGAATATTTAGCATCATTAGATGAACACGACTATGCTTTCTTTAATTTCTTAATGTTTGATGGATTTAATTCAGTTCCTCGAGCCATATTATTACACCAAGGAGATACAACTAGAAATCATGAAAAATATATTTCACACAATGTATCTAAAGATGTAATTAACATGGCCCAAATAGTTAAAATAGCATCTGATTATGAAGAATGTTTAATGGGACCTCTTGTACCTAAAAAAGAAGATAAAGAGACTCCAGTTCCTATAAAAGACTTAGATAATTATATTAGAGAAGAAAATGCTTTAACTCCAGAAAAGGCCTTCAATCATTTAGCTACACTTGGAGGAGTTGAATATCAAGAAGACTTACTCGATTTATTTAAAAAAGGTATACCTTTCTATGATTTAGGCGATGTTGTTTATTTATCTAATGGTCAACAGGGTATTGTAACTAAATTGAATATTGAAGATAGTACAAAACCTTCAATTCTAATCATGTATAATAATAAACCAGTTATAATTGATTTATCAGAAGAGACATGGAAGAATGTTGAACTAATTAAAGAAAATGACTATGATGCTCTAAAACGCGATGCTATTGAGGAACTTAATAATGATTCATATTATCGTGAGCAATTACAAGAAGAATTTGGGGAAAACTCATCAGGAACTAATTCATCAGCAAGAAGATAAACTATAAGAGAAAATCTTATAGTTTTTTTATAGAAATAAATATTTAACCTGTATATATATGTTGAAAGGAGAAAACATATGAAGAAAATATTTATTCTATTGATATTATTAAGCTTAAGTTTATGTACGACTGTTTTTGCCTCTAATAATTCATCGTTAACTATTCAATTTAGAAATATTGATAATAAAGAATTTGTTTATCCCAAAGGAATAGTAATAGGTATATATAATAATCAAGATAAATTAATAACATCAATTACTTCAACAGGTGAATCTAAGTTAGAATATCTTGGCCTTCCTTTAAATAGTAATTATTACTTAAAGGAAATAAGTACAATACCGGGATATAAATTAAATACCAATAAAGTTTCTTTCTGGTACTTTGGTGGAACCACAACATTTAGTTATTATATGGATCTTGAGGTTGAAACCGGAAAATTTAATTTAACTAAAGTACTAGATGAAGGATCACTTACAACTTATGAAAGTAATGTTTCATTTTCTATTTATACTGAAGAAAATATTTTATTTAAAAAAATACTAACTAACGACTTGGGAAATGCTAGCATATCTTTGCCATATGGAAGTTATTATCTAAAACAAGATGAAAAATATTTAAATTATAATATTCCAAGCATTTATAATTTTACAATAAATAGTAATAATTTAAATGTTAATAAGACACTTACAGACTATAAAGAACATACAATTATAAATAATACCTATGATGCCGCATCTGAAGTTGTAAGCCCTAAAAATGATGATAACGCTCAAGAAGAAATAAATGTAACTAATGTACCTAACACACTTAACAATAGTTATTTATTATTATCATTAATTAGCTTCCTAGTATTAAATATCTATGTTAAGAAAAATATTTAATTATTTATTAATAATATTATTACTTCTTCTAATATTAATACCAATAAATAAAGATAACAACGAAACTATTCATAGTAATATTATTAGTAATCATGAAATAGGAAAGGAATTATTATTAATTGATAAGATAAATCTAAGTGAGAATATTCCTGATAAGGAAAGTAATACAAATGATGTTAAATATGGTTTATCATTGCTTAATGAATCGGATCAATTTCCCCATGAAAATGGAATTATGATAATTGCATCTCACTCGGGTAATTCAAAAATCAGTTATTTTAAATACCTAGATGAACTAGTTATTGGTGATGATATAGATGTTTACTATGATGGAATAACTTATAAATATGAAATTAATAATATTTATGAAATTAATAAAACAGGTAAATTGAAAATAAATAAAAAAATAAATGAAACTAAAATAGTTTTAATAACTTGTAAAAAGAATACTAAAGATAGACAAATGGTTTATGAAGGAGTGAGTGATTATTTTAAAAAAGAGTATTAAGTTTTCTGATTTAAGTAACATAGAAAAGGCATTTTATATAATTGATATAGTATTATCAACCATCATGATAATATTTATAATTATATATATTGTTTCAGGTAATGACCTAATTCTTAATTATATTGAACCAATTATTATAGGTGATTGTTTAGCTAATGTTATAGTTAATTGGTATCATAAAAGAAAATTAGCAATTCTAGATTTATTTCTAAGTGTTTCCTTAACACTTATGATTATAATTTCCTATTTAATTAAGTAAATTCATGCTATAATTAATGAAGGTGATTAAGCATGAGAATTGAAGATTTTAAAATGGAATATCGTCGAGTAAGTCCTGTTGGGATTTCATCTCCAATCAACAATACATTACAAAATGAAACAAGTGATAATGGTAAATCAACTAAGGATACAGGTTTTGATGAATTACTTAAGGATGAAATAAAAAAACTAGAAAAAACAGATATAGAATCAGTTAGAGTTAGAAAATAATAGTATTATAAAGTATTGTAATACTATTTTTTTTCGCTTATTATTATAATAATAAGAGGTTAATATGAATAAAAAATATTTTAAATTAAGTCTATTAGGTATGATTACAGCTACCATTTTTAATATGGTAGTATATGCAGCACCTACAGGTTTTAATCCTGGAAGTTCATCATCATCAGTAAGTTATTCAGGGACAACAGAACTTAAAGAAACAACTAATGTATCTAGCACAACTTATACTAGTTCAACTGGTGGTAAAAATGCTTTATTAATATCAGGTGGAACAATAACTGCATCTAATTTAACAATAACAAAAACCGGAGATTCAAGTGATGAGAATGCCGATTTCTATGGTACAAATGCAGCTGTCTTGGTTTACAATGGAGCAACATTGAATATGACAGGTGGAACTGTTACCACGACAGGTGGACATGCAAATGCCGTATTTGCCTATGGTACAGGTATTATTAATATTAATGATACAGTTATCAATACTACAAATAATAATTCAGGTGGAATAATGGTAACTGGAGGCGGAACTCTAAATGCTAAAAATTTAACAGTACTAACTCAAGGTAATTCATCAGCATCCATTAGATCAGATCGTGGAGGTGGAACCTTAACCTTGACATCTGGAACTTATACTACCAATGGAACTGGTTCACCAGCTATTTATTCAACTGCTAATATCACAGCAAATGATGCTGATCTTGTATCTAATGCATCAGAAGGCGTTGTTATTGAAGGTGCCAATTCAGTAAGTTTAAATCACGTTAATCTAACAGATAATAATACAACTTTAAACGGTAATTCAGAAACTTATAAAAATATTTTTCTATATCAATCCCAAAGTGGGGATGCAACAACTGGAACCTCATCATTTAATGCTACTGAATCTAACATTACTACTCAAAATGGAGACACATTCTTCGTTACTAATACTAAAGCAAGTATAACTTTATCAGGTAATACTTTTACTAATGCATCAGGCGATTTCTTAAGAGTACAAGCTGGAAAATGGGGTACATCAGGATCTAATGGAGGGGATGTAACTTTAAACTTAAATGGTCAAAATATAAATGGAAATATTATTATTGATGATATATCTACTCTTACTATGAATTTAACAAGTGGAAGTTATTATCGAGGAATAATTAATTCAGGAAATTTAGCAGCTAAAGTTGATCTTACATTAACTGGTAAAGATATAATTATCTTAAACGGAGATTCTTATGTAACTAGTTTAACTAATGAGGATAATACTAATAGCAATATTTATTCAAATGGATATACTCTATACGTAAATGGAGTAGCGGTTACAACCAATACTAATGCTGCTCCAACATCTAATGGATCAGAAGAATTAATTACAACAACCACGACAAGTGAATCAAGTGCTGAAACCCAAATAACTAATACATCTGCTACCTTTGATTTTTCTAAATATATAATATTCGTTGTTCTTATTTTAATAATTGCCATAAGCATTGTTATCATGGGAAAAAGAAGAAATAAAATAGATAAGTCTAAATTAAATAAATAATAGAAATCAGGAGATTATATGACAAGAGAATTACGCATTGCTAAAAGTAAAGGTATGATAAGTGCCGTAAAATCCCTAAAAAAATATATGGAAAAATTTGCCTTTGATGAAAATATGGGTACAAAAAATTGGGAATTAGTTCGTAAAGTATCTGATATAGGTTATCAATTATTACCATCAAAAAATGTTAAAGTAAAAATGAAAGAGATAAATGGAACTAAATTTGAAATAACAATTCCCAAAAATCTTACAAATGATAATATAATTTATTATATTCATGGAGGTGGTTTTGTAACTGGAAGTATTTTAACTTCTAGAAGCTATTCTTCAATGCTTGCAACCACAAGTCATTCCTATGTTGTCTCCGTTGACTATTCGTTAGCACCAGAGCATCCTTACCCTGAAGGTGTAAATGATTGCTATAAAGTATATGAATATTTAGTAAGTAAATATAAGAAACAAAGCATAAGTATTATTGGTGAAAGTGCGGGAGGAAATCTTGCATTGGTTGTTTCTTTAAAAGCAATTCATGATGGCATAAAGACTCCAAGTTCATTAGTTCTTAACTCAGCTCTTTTAGATTTGAGTGATTCTTTAGAAAGAAAAAATGATATAAACGATTTTACTGTTAGATCAGGATGTATTAAAGCTTTAAATGAAATATATGTAAGAGGGGATAATCGTAATTATGAAATATCACCAATATATGGATTAATTAATACGCTTCCACCAATTTTTATCACAGCAGACATCAATGAAACACTTTATGAAGACTCTAATTATTTATACAAAAAATGTGAAGAATTAGGAGTAAAAGTAACCATGATTGAAATGCAAGGTTCATTTCATGCTTTTGCCAATGTTGGAACATTATCTGATGAAACCAAGACAATTCTTGAAGAAGAATGCGCCTTTATGAATGAAAATGGCAAATCAAAAGAATAATAGATTATTTAATTAAAGAACGTTAGAGATTTTATCTAACGTTCTTTTTGTAATAGTCTATTTAATTATTTCTTTAAATTTCTCCCAAATTTTAACCATAGCATAAGTATCTAACTGGCAATAAACCAATAAACCTTTTCTAATAGTGTCTTGTTCCTCTTCACTATAATTACTTAATGTTGCATAAGCATTTGATGCTTCATCGCCTTTATGAACAACTGGTAAATTGTGATAATCAAGCTCAGGATCTCCTGGAAATAGAGAAGGAAGTACAGCTTTAATTGAATAAGATCCATGCATTTCTTTAACATAATAATCACGATTATGAAAAGGTACCATTAAATCCTTCATGTTATTTCTAATATTTAATAAATGATCACTTAAATCAGGATATAATTCAGCTAAATTCTTAATAACAGTTCTTTCAAAAGCCATATTATATGCAAGAGAACAAACATCTTTAGGAATATTTCTAACAAGTGCTTCAGCCAAAGATCTTCTTGGGTCTATTCCAGCTTCCGCCAAGAATTCTTTATGCTTTAATTCGCCATCCATTGAATCTATATAATGTAATGAATATTGAAATGGTATTTGCATAAATGGTCTTATTCCATCAAATGAAGGAATGGCCTCCTGATACGTTTCAAAATCCAAAAAGTATAAAGGATAAGTTAAAGTATCCATAAAATCCTTAATTTTATTTTTGTTTATTTTAGGACTTAAATTATTGTAAGTAAAATCTGCTTGTTCCTTATACTTATCACTTAAATTAGAATCAATAATATCTTTAAATGTTATAATACCATTTTTATAACAATCTAATTTTTTTGTAAAAGACAAACTAGCAATAGAAAATATATTATCTTTTTCTAATTCTTTTGTGCAATACTGAAAGAAAGGGCAGGGATAAGGTTCCATACAGCCTTGATTTAAATCAATATTAGGCTCAATATCTTTACTAAGGCAATCATTTAATTCCTTAATTTTATTCTTAATGAAATCTTGCATATCATACATTTTATCAGTAACATCAACTATTTCAAAAAGTTTATGGATATCAAGATTACCATTTCTAACATAATTACTATTTATATGAACGATTGATGCCTTCTTAATCTTATATCCTAAATTTAATAATATATAACACTGATAAGAAACATCTTGAATATATACATCTTTAACTTCTGTAGAACTTTTAACTTCATATATTTCCAAACCATCAATATCATTTTTTAAAACATCAACAGAACAAAAATTATTTTCAAATTTAAAAGAAGCTTCAGTTATTATATTAGGTTTATCATTCATATATTTATTTGTATCATTAATCATACAATTCAAATCTTTATTAAAGTCTATATTAATATCTTCACCAAATAATTTTCTTGCAAGTTCCCCAACTTTATTTCCATTTTCCAAAACTGCTTCATTCATTGTATTTATGCCAACTTCACTTTTATAAATATCTAGCCAAAGCATCTTTGGACATTGCCAACCACGAGTATATCTTGATTTAGACAAATTAACTTTATTCATTTATTATCACCTATAAATATTATAACATTAACCTTATAAATAAATTTAAATATTTAGATGATTTTCTAATATTCTTATTATATAATAAAATATAGGTGAGAATATATGAAGAAGAAAATAATCCTACTTTTAATTATAACTATTTTTATTCCCCATGTAAGAGCTCTTGAACTAAATGTTTGTACAGAAAGTGAAGCACATAAAGCCTGGAATGAACTTGATGAATCAATTAAGTCAACCTTTATTGAGCCTTCTTTTTGTTCATCTGTTTCTAATAATGAATATAATTCAGATATTATTCTAAATGATAATATTATAAATAAAGAAGTAAATCTTTTACGTGCTAATTCTAGTAATCCAAGTATAACTGATTCCTATTATAATGCAAATGAGGCTGGTTATGTTACTAGTGTAAAAAATCAACAAAAAAGTGGGTCTTGTTGGGCTTATCAAACAGTGTCACTACTTGAAACACAAGCCTTAAAAACCGGACTTGGAACATTTGATTTTTCTGAAAGACATATAGAATATTCTTTAACAAGAAATGCTTTTACAGATACAAGTAATCCAAACACTTATAATCGAGATCTTGATGATGGTGGAACATCAATAATGGCAGCTACTTATCTTTTTAATCGTGATGGTGTCATTGATGATACACTTATGCCTCAAACAACAACTAATGCAAAAATTTTATCAACTGATATGCCAAGTGGGAAAGTTTTATTAGATGTCGATAACTATAGTGAAATTGCATCTAATGCAGGGGCATGTACAACTAGTCAAAAAGAAAATATTAAAAAATTAATTTTACAATATGGATCAGTAGGTGGTGCTATAACACCATTTTATATAACTAACGCTGTACCAACATATTTTATTGATAAAAGTTCATACACATATATTTATAATCCATCAATGGGAAGTGCAAATCATGCTATTGCAATAGTTGGTTGGGATGATACTATTTCTGCTAGCAACTTTAGTACCAATGGTTCAACTCCAGCTGGAGATGGTGCATGGATTGTTAAAAATTCTTGGGGAACAGGAATTGGCGTAAATGGTTATGTCTATGTATCATACTATGATATTTTAATATGTTCTGAAATTGTTTACTACAATGGTGTTTCAACCGCTTCATATGATAATACTTATAATTCTTCACCAGTGGCATTTAATATGTACTCATATAACTCTGTTGCTACTTATGTAAGCCATAAGTTTACAAAAGAGTCTACTGGACCTGAATACTTAGAAAAACTAAGCATACCAATAATATCTGGCTCAGCAGAAGCCTATCTATCACTTACAAATAGTTTATCAGATTCATCTTCATGGATTGATTTAGGAACAATAACAGGAGGATCAACAAGAGGTATTTATAGTATTAAAATTGACCCTTTACCAATTTATGATGACTATACTATAGTTGTTAAATATAATTTGACGGGTGGGCAGTCTTATATTCCATCAATGTGTAATGCAACAATTAGTAGTAGCTCATATTATAATTTGCCAATAAAGTCAGGTGTTTCTTATTATTCGGAAGATGGTTCGTCTTGGGAAGATTTAAGTACTGAAGCATCATCACAACATTATATGTCAGGATGCCAAGCAAATATCTATGCCTATACAATAAATGGTGATGTTTATAACGAAACTATACCAACAAGTGCACTTGAATATACATTTGCCAATTTAAAGAGTTCTGAAACACTTTCGAGTAATTATAAAATATTAGATTCACTTGGTAATGATATTACATCATCTACAAGTGATACCACAAATCTATCAACCGGTACAACAATTATTAACGATGGAAAACCATATACATTGATTATCATGGGAGATGTTTATCCAGATGGGAAAATAACATCAAAAGATTATTTAGCCATAAAAAATCATATAATGGAAACAAGCAAGATAACTAACTCAGCAAAACTTTCAGCTGCCGATATTTATCAAGATGCAACCATCACATCAAAAGACTATTTAACCATAAAAAATATGATAATGAGGAGTTAATTATATGAATAAAAAGATTTTAATTGCTATTTTAGCATGCATGATTATTTTACCTTTTACAAAGGTTTCAGCTGGTTCCGTTACAATTTCCGGTACCCAACATCTAACACCTGGTGGAAGTGGTAGTATAACCATTACAGCTACTTCAGCAACAGGAAAGGTAACTATTTCTTCATCAAATCCAAGTGTTGTAAGTGTTTCAACATCATCTCTTTGGGTGGAGAATAATACTCAAACGATTACAATTTCTGCCAATAGTGTTGGAAGTGCAACTATTAGTGTTTATCTAGCTGATGTTTCTGATTCTTCATCACTTGATTCAATAACAGGTACCAAAACGTTAGGAGTTGTCGTTGCAGCTCCAGTTGAAACAACTGCTGCCGCATCAAACAATACAAATTCAGGAAGTTCAAGTAGTTCATCATCAGTTAAGAAAACAACCACGAAATCTGCAGTAACAACTACAACAACAGAGGCTGTAACAGAAACTCCAACTACAACAACTACTACTGAAGAAATTGTTGAATTAAGTGAATTAAAAATAGTTGGCTATAATATTAACTTTTCTTCTAATACTTTAGAATATAGCCTTGATATACCTGATACAATTGATGAATTATATGTTTTAGCTAAGTCTAATAATGAAACTTATACAGTAACTGGTATAAATGAAATAAGCATTAAAGATCAAGATAGTATTTCTATAAGTGTTACTAATCCTGCAACTAATACTACAAAAAATTATACAATTAAATTAAATAGAATAAGCGCAAATGCAATATCCACTGATAACAAAAAAGATTATTCTAAAATATATTTAACAATAATTGGCTTATTAATAATTTCTAATTTAGGATTTATTATTTATTTTATAAAAAATAAAAAAGATGGTAAAAATAGAAATCAAAGTAATGAAGTAAGTACCACTTCAAAAACAGATGATTCTACAATATCTTCAAATTTAGATACTAAACAACCAACTAACTCAGAAGAAAAAACATTATTAACTCAAGATGAATTAAATAATGATGAGTACGTTATAAAGTAAATATATTCATTAGGAGGATTTTATGTCAATATTTGATATGCTCAGAATAAAGACCAATTTACATGGCCGTTGGGAGAAATATTATAGTAAAGAAGAACTTAATATACATATACCTAATGTATCAATGTATAATCAAGTTCTTATTAGTTCGCATAAATATCCTAATAATAAAGCAATTGAATACTTAGGTATTAATATAACTTATAAAAAATTAATAAAAAAGATTGATGCTTGTGCTGTATCATTTAAAGCATTGGGAATCAAAAAAGGTGATATCGTAACTTTATGTTTGCCAAATATTCCTGAAGTACTAATATGCTTATATGCCTTGAATAAAATAGGTGCTATAGCAAACATGACACATCCTCTTTCAGCTGAAGAAGAAATAAAAGATACTTTAAATTCAACTAAGAGTAAGATACTTGTCATGGCTGATATGTTTTACAATAAAATAGAAAATATAATTAATGAAACAACTACTGAAAAAGTAATATTTGTGTCTCCAGCAGATTCATTTAACCCTGTTGAAAGAACAGTCTATAATATATTACAAAAAAACAAATTTAAACATCATCCTAAGGATGATAGATATTTAAGCTATAAAAAATTCTATCGTTTATCATGGTTTTATGATTATGATATTAAAGAGAAATATGGTAAAAATACACCTGCAGTTATCCTTCATTCAGGAGGGACAACTGGTAAACCAAAGAATGTCGTTATTCAAAATCGCGCCTTTATTTTAGGAGCAAAACAAGAAAGCATCGCATTAAAAGAATTAGTGCCTGGTGATTGTTGTTTAGCAATCATGCCTAACTTTCATGGATTTGGTTTAAGTGTTTGTATGCATACTCCATTAGCATTGGGTTGTTATACTATTTTAATACCTAAATTTAATGCTAAGAAATTTGATACGTTATTTAAAAAAACTAAACCAACATGTGTTCTAGGCGTACCAACACTTTTCGAAGCATTAATTCATAATAAAAATGAAGATAATTTAGATTTGTCTAATTTGAAATATGTTATATCTGGAGGAGATGTGCTTCCAGAAAACCTTGAAATGGAAATAAATGATTATTTACATGAACATGGCTCCCTTGCAAATGTTACCCAAGGATATGGCCTAAGCGAAGTATTAGCGGCTGTTTCTCTTGGAGTTGGAAGAATATCTAAGTCAGGTTCAATTGGTATTCCCTTAGCAGGCAACTATATTAAAATTATTAATCCTTCAACAAGACAAGAATTAGAACCAAATCAAATAGGTGAAATAGTAATCAATTCTAAAGCATTGATGCTTGGATATTTAAATGATGAAGCAGAAACCAATGCAGCTTTGCAAATTCATGATGATGGACATATTTGGCTTCATACAGGTGATCTTGGAATTATGGATGAACAGGGATTTCTATATTATAAAGGAAGACAAAAACGAATGATTATTTCATCAGGGTACAATGTTTATCCATCACATATAGAAGAAGTGATTGAATCCCATTATGCTGTTTTACAATGCAGTGTTGTGGGTATACCTCATCCATATAAACAAGAAGTATGCAAAGCATTCATTGTTCTAAAACCGGGATATCACGCTCTTCTAGTAAGCCAAGATATTAAAAATTACTGTGCCTCTCATCTAGCACATTACATGGTGCCAGTGGAATTTGTCTATCGAAGACAATTACCAAGAACTAAATTAGGTAAAGTTGATTTTCAAAAATTACAAAGTGATCTTGGTGAAGACGATTCTGAATAAATAAATAAATTATCTCATTTCTTAATTAAATTAGGAAGGAGTTTTTAATATCTAAATTTATAAATAAAAAAATTAATTATCCGTGTTATAATTAATTTATGAAAGTGATGAATTATATGAGTAGAATTATATTAACTGGAGATAGACCAACTGGAAGACTTCACATAGGTCATTATGTTGGATCATTAAGAAGAAGAAAACAAATGCAAGATGAAGGCAATTATGATAAATTTTATATTGAAATTGCCGATGTACAAGCCTTAACAGATAACTGGGAACATCCTGAAAAAGTAAGAAGTAATATTATTGAAGTAGCACTAGACTATTTATCTATAGGTATTGATCCTAAAAAGGTAACAATATTTATACAATCAGGTGTTAAAGGTTTATATGAATTAACAACACTTTATTTAGATTTAGTAACTTTATCAAGATTGAAAAGAAATCCAACAATTAAATCGGAAATGGTAATGCGTGGATTTAAAGATGCAATACCAGTGGGCTTCTTAACATATCCTGTTAGTCAAGCTGCCGACATTACCGGTTTTGATGCAACAATTATACCTGTTGGTGATGATCAACTTCCTATGATTGAACAAACTAGAGAGATTGTAAGAGCATTTAATAATTTGTATGGAGAAACTCTTTATGAAGCAGAAGCTGTTCTTCCTGAAAATGTTGCTAGTAATAGACTACCAGGAACTGATGGCAATGCTAAAATGTCTAAATCAATAGGTAATTGTATTTATTTATCTGATGATTCAGAAACTGTTAAGAAAAAAGTTATGGGCATGTTTACTGATCCAGACCACATAAAAATAAGTGACCCAGGAAAAATTGAAGGTAACACAGTATTTACTTATCTTGATGCTTTTGCAGTTGATTCAGACTTCGAAAAATTTTATCCAGAATTTTCTAATTTAGAAGAATTAAAGAATGCTTACAAAGCTGGTGGAATAGGTGATGTTCGTATAAAGAAATTTTTATATGAAATATTAGAAGAAACACTTACACCAATAAGAGAAAAAAGAAAATACTATGAAGCAAGAATTCCAGAAGTAGTTAAAATGCTTGAAGAAGGTACATCACGTGCTTCGGTTGAATGTGATAAAGTAGTACAAAGAGTAGAATCTCATATGAAAATAAATTATTTTGATAATAATACATATTTAGATGAACAGGTAGATAAATTTAATAATAAGGATTAAATATGGATGAATTGACGATATTATTACCTTGCCTTAACGAAGAAAACACTTTAGATAAATGCATTAAGGATATTCATAAAGTAATGGATAAAAGTAGAATACCTTTTTCCATTCTTTTATGTGATAATAATTCAAACGATTCGTCAATAGAAATAGCAAAACTAAATAAAACAAATTATGTTATTGAACAAGAAAAGGGTTATGGTTCAACATTAATAAATGGAATTAATAACGTTCACACAAAATATGCTATCATGTTAGATTGTGATTCATCTTATGATGTAAATGATATTCCATTAATATACAACGAATTAAAAAATGGCTATGATTTAGTAATAGGTAATAGATTTAAAGGTATTATAGAAAAATCAGCTATGCCTTTGTCTCATAAGATAGGATCTAAAATACTAACAGAATATGCCAATTTATTATTTAAAACAAAAGCACACGATTTCCATTGCGGACTTCGTGGTTTTGATGTTGAAAAAATTAAATCCTGCAATTTAAAATCTAAAGGTATGGAATTTGCTTCTGAGATGATTATTAAAGCAAAACTTAATAAATTAAATATTAAAGAAATAAAAACCAATTATTATAAAGATTTAAGAGGTAAAAAAGGACATCTTAAAACATTTAGAGATGGATTTAGGCATTTGCATTTAATTAATTCTTTGAAGTTTGAAAACTCTTTAATATTTAGATATGTAAGCACCTTTATTCTAACTTTATTACTAATGAATATCTTCTTATTTTTATCTATCTTAATACCAAATAAGACAACAGATAATCATGTCATAGAGTCTCTTGATTATTATCATTATTACAGTGGCTATGTATTAGATCGTTTTAATATTGATAGTTATGTATTAGATTATCAAGCCGATACTTATACCATGAATATTATTTATAATCTTAACAATAAGAAACCAGTTAGTTCCCTAATAGAAATGAATTACAATCCTAGAGCTACATATTCAGCACCTGATTTTAATGAAGCAATTAAAAATAATGAATATACAGCCAACTATTCTCGTTATTGGCATGGAGAAATTTCGATTATAAAACCATTGTTAATAATATTTAGTGCTAAAACAATCTATAGTATTCAATTATTAATATTATGTTTGTTATATATAATATTGATATTAAAAATGTTTAAACACAGTAAGCTACTACCAATTGTATATACATTAGGATTAATCATGATTAATTACTTTGTTACAGCTAGCTGTTTTGAATTCTATTTTGTCTTTTTAATAAGCGCTATTGCATCTATTATAGGAATTAAGCTATACGAAACCAATAATACTAAATATTTACCAATATTTTTCTTTATAGTTGGCATGATAACGTGCTTCACAGATTTCTTGTCCTGTGAAACTGTTACTCTAACAATACCATTAATAATCATTACTTATATAGATAAATGTATGACCTTTAAAAAAATAATAAAAATAATGGTTAATTGGTTATCAGCTTATTCATTAACATTTATGACCAAATGGTTAATAGATACAATTCACTACAATGGACATTTCATGGATTATATAGGTGATAGTATTCTTTATCGAGGATATACCAATAAAATTGATATATATCTTTTGTTTAAAAAACTAACTAGTTATTTGCTAATTAATGATATTCATATATGGATATTTATAATTATTGTAGCCTTAGTAATATTAATATTTAAGATAAAACATAAAAAGCAATATTTAATGCTGCTAATGATTAGTTTAGTACCAATTGTAAGATTCATTATCATGACTAATCATAGTTATAACCACGCATATTTTACTTATCGAGCATTTATTCCTTTAATAATAACCTTATTGATAATTATTATTAAGGGATTACCTATATTTAAAAATAAGAAAATTATAGATAATAAATTGTAATATAAGTATTTAGATGATATAATAATCATATATAGATAGTAAAAAGGAGAATATATGAAT
>CALMHN010000198.1 GCA_937863745.1 uncultured bacterium
TAACGATAAAATATAAACGATATACGAGGCGCTAATAAAGAGGTTGTTTTTTTACATATTTTGAATTTAATGCAAATAGAAAAACTAATAATAAAAATGTTAATTGTAGTTGAATAATAAAGGAGCGATACGTGTGATTAGATATTTTAATAATGCGGGTAAATTAATTACATTTGAAGAGTATCAAAAGTTAATGTTAGAACAATAGAACGAGATAGAACGTGAAGTTGTTGAAGAGTCTAAACGTAAAAACTCGTTATTAACTAATATTGTATTAGGTGGGGCAGGATTGTTGTTAGGTACTGCTGTATAGTCTCCACTACTTAAACGTATAGATTATTAGGTAGGTAGTAAATTACTTAAAAATGCTACACCAGAATTTTTAGATAGGTTAGGTAAAGTATCTGATAATATTGTTGGATAGAATAACAATCTATTCTTAAGTTCTATACGTAACTTACCTGATGTATCGCTTACTAATATTGTTACAAAAGGTGTGTTTAATGCACCTAGTTAGTTGAATAAATATATATACGCAACTTAGGGTAATTATATCGGATACAATATAGCGTAGAATTTGTTACAAAAAGAAAATGAACCTAACCCTATTAAGTTTATGTAGTATCAGAACAACTTGATGTTATAGTTAGTATAGGGTAATAAATAGTTCTTACAAACTGATATAGGTAAGAATATAAAAGATTTAGGTATACAACAAAGTAGGAAGTTACAAGCTAATATACAAGCTTTAGCTATTACTGTTAGTTTAGGATATAAACAGGTAATTTCTAATAGAAAATAGTTCTCCGCTGAAGTAAAAGAGGTACCTGGTATATTTAAAGATTTATTAGGATATTTTAAAGAACATTTTCCTAAAATTAAACAAGAACGGTTAGTTACATTAGAATCTGTTGCATGGAAAGATATAGATATACTTAGACAAGCTGAGAATATATTAGGTGAATAGGTTAATCGACCTTCACCTATTAAACGTGAACTTGCTGAAAGTGTAATGTCAGGGTTAGAAGGGTTTATAGATGAACGTGGCAGAAAAGGATTAACAATACGTGAAGTTATAGAAAGTATCGATACACTTAATATAGATAAACAGCTAAAACAGAATATTGTATCGTTAGGTAATATAGAACAATATTAGAAATAGTTGGGGTATGAACAGAATATATTAGATGTACCTATTTTTGATTATTTAAGTAAAACATCTAAAGGTGAATTGAAGTTTGTTAAACGTCCCGCACATGAATTTTTATACAATGTAAAAGAATTCTCTGAACGGTATAAGATACCGTTCTTAAACTTTAACCCATTACAGATATTCCAACCAAGAACATTGTATGCTAAACAAGTAAGACCGCTTATTAAGAATATAGATATTAATGCTATGTACGGTAATGTACCACTTAAAAAATATGTAGCTGAAACTCTTGTTGAAGATGAGAATGTTAGAAATGTATTAAAACAGCTTATAGACCAGACTGATTAGAAAACACCTTTACAGAACCAGTATTTAAAGTTCTAGACTGGATTGAAGAATAGAGATTTCTTATCTGACGATTTTCAAAGATTCTTTAACTTTTTAAGTACTGAACAATGGTTTACATCATTTGATGATCTTGTTAGTAAAGCTAATCAAACACTTAAAAGACCTGTTGATGAAAGATAGATATTATCTGATATACTTCTATACTCTAAAACACCTAAATTTGAAAATATGTTTGATTTCACATCATATGTAACTAGACGTGGCGAATTAAGTACTATAGTACACGGTAAATTTAAACCTACAGAGTTGGTATAGCCTAAAGATACACGTATTAAATAGTTTTTAGAAACAGGTTTTTATTAGGTAGATAATTTACAAAATGCACTTACATTTAAAGTTACTTTAGATGATTAGAAATATTATGCGTTTAATAAATTCGATATAGGTAGTTCTTTGTTACATACTATATAGTTAGAACAAGGTACGTTACAGTTTAAAGAGGTTGAACCTAAAAATAAAGTGTAGAAACTTATACAGAAATATGATTTACCGTTTAATCAAAAATATTCTACTAGAGAACCTATAGTTAAAGAATGGAAAGAATAGTTTGATTTACAGTTTACACAGAAAAGTAAGTTGTTTAATAAATCTATTGAAAGTTATTAGAATACAGGTAATTTAAAGTATTTATAGAATTTAGTTGATATATACAATATCAACGTGAGTAAAGCTATTGATGATGAAGTTATTAAATAGTTTGGTATAAACATAAACAAAACTGATATAAACTAGTATTTTAACCAGTACACTGAATAGATGGAATATTTCGGTAGTTTAAATAAAAGGTTAAACAAGATTAAACCATTTTTCGGTCAAGATACTGGTGCGTATATATTCTATAAAAACTTGTTGCCTACACAATTAGAAACTACTCAGTATAGGAATATTAAAAGTATATACAAATAGTAGCAACCTATAACTTGGGATATGTTAACTGCACGTGTAACAAGTTTAGGTGAACCTATGACAGAGTTAATGGATAAAAGTATATAGTTGTACCATATAATTAAAAGCAATTAGGAAAGTTTTGAGAAATAGATATAGAGCATTAATCGCGAAAGTCAAATATAGTTAAGTACATTTGTAAAAATACAACGACATATGTAGCAATAGTTAGAACGGTTAGATAAAGAAGTCTTATCGTTTGATTAGTTATAGTATTAGTATAGACATCTAAAAAATGTTGATTACAGAGATTACAATTTAGAGTCTATGCGGTCATATATAACTGCTCAGTTTAAGTATCAACCTGCTATTACAAGAAACATGTTACAACGTACTAGAGAACGTAGGTTTATGTATAAAATAGGGTTTGAAACAACCGATACTGTTATATTAAGATCAGGTATTAAACCTAGTGCTGGTAATGTACCGTCATTATAGAAATAGTTTACACACTATATTGCTGATAGACCTAATTAGTTGTTAGACGAAATATTTTTAGGTCGACCTAACCCGTACCCTTCGCAATAGCCTAAATCATGGAATAAATTGTTCCAGAACTTATACAACTACACGTTTGGTGCACAGAATACAGGACCGTATGGCGCTGTTATGGGTACATTAACAAGACGTATATTACCTCTATATTTAGGTATTGAATAGTTTAAATAGGTAGATTAGTTATAGACGAACAAGACTGGTGAAGATGTACCGTTGTATGTACCTTCTAAATTCTTAGCTGAAACGTATACATCGTTTACATAGGGATTACTTAAGTTTGGTGAGTTAACTGGTATAAAACAATTAAGTAATTTTGTAAGTAACAGGTTTCCGTACTTATTACCGTTATCTGTATAGGGTATATAGTAGAAGAATTTTGGTCCATCAGAAGTGTTTTTGTGGGGTGCTGCATAGAGTATATTCTCTAATTACAAAGATCCTGAACAGTATGCATTAGAAGTTACTGGGTATAAGAATGTACCTGTTAAAAGTGGTCGGTACTGGGAGTTTGGTAGAACACCATATTTAGGTGGTAAAACTAAGTATTATAGACCCAGTTTACCTTATTTAGCTGGTACTAGATGGCAGTATACAGATACGTTATGGGGTAGCGGATTTGAGTATTTCAAGTATGGCAATATATACGGCAAACTGTTTGCTGGCGGTATGTTTGACCCTAACTATTTGGCTGAAAAACATGTTCTTGATAGACCATATCCATATTTAGGTGTAGGATTTAACAACTAGTTTGGTGTATCGTCAACTAACTAGACACTAGGTATTATACAAAATCCGTTGTTTGAAGGTAACGTAGAGTATCAGAGTATTGCTATGGATAGAATCGGTAAGATAGGTAAACGTGTACAAGATTATTTAGGGTTTGTTGGGTTTATGTCAGAATTTGTAACTCCGTTTGAAGAATCTAATAAACCTAAACTTGCTACACCTAGACTTATGAGTGGTAGCAGATTGTATTATCAAAAAGAAATAGGCGGTATGTTAGGTCATACAGAATATTTAAGAAGGTTTGTAATTAATTATGATAATATGTATGGGTCAAGTTATGAAAATCCTGTACCGAACTTGTTTATGTTACAGAACTTTAGTTGGTTACCTAAAAACTATTTTATAGATTTTTATAAAGGCGATGTATACTCTAAATTCCCATACGCAGAAGTAAGATTACCTGGGTATGGATATGAATAGACACATATAAATGATGTTTATGATAAAGTTACGAGATACGAAATACTTGCTAATGTAGCGCCGTACAGTGCACAGACTACTAGAATGTATAATAGTTTATATAAAAGTTTTGATACACTTACATATTAGGAACGGTATAGAGTGTATAGTTAGAATGTTGAAGCACAAGATGTTAAAACTAAAATAGTTGCTAATGAGTATCCGTTTATGTCACAAACTAAAAAGGTTAAACTTAATATACAAGAGATTCTAGATAATGGTATGTTACGTGTAGAAGAAGAAAATGTACCTGTACGTGTATAGGGAGTTAACCTTGATATAGATTAGATAGCTAAACAGATATTTGAAACTGAGAATGTAAATAGTATACAAGAAGCGTATTATGAAGCACAACGTAGACGACAGATATTGTTAGAAAGTTTTCAAAACGAGATAACAGGTGAAGTATGGAAAGATGAGAATCGACGGTATGAAATGGATTAGCAAGGTAATGTAAACTTAGTGTTAATGAATAGGAAAATAGGGAAACTAGGTAGAAAATACAATTTACCGTATAACGAAAATGATTAGTAGGATATACGATAGAGATATTTAACTAATATACCGTTTGTTAAACAGTTACAACAATTCTCTGAATCTATATCACATGGGTATGGGTTACTGTTTGAAAAGTTTGGTAGTCAACCTAGTTAGTTAGAACAGTACGAACGGTATGAAGTGTTTGGTACAAGAAGTTAGAGTTGGAATAAACCGTTTACAGATTTCTTTAAACATTCATTGTTTAATATTATGAATATGGATTTAAAGTTTTCTATACCGTACGCTATAGGATTTGGATATTTATCTGGTAACACGTTGCCATAGAAAATTACTTCTGGGTTAATTACAGGTATACCATAGTTAGCTAGTTTATAGCCAGGATCGTTTATACCTAACGAAACTATGGATAGATACGAGATGGAAGAGAATTATCTTAAATAGAAATAGATACGTGGTGAATGGAGTTTATACAGTAATGCATAGACGTATTCTGTTAAACAACCTAAAGAATTGTATAGTCTACTACCTGGTAATGAACGAGACTATTTACCTTATTTTGTTAATGCAGATGAACAAACTAGACGTAAGTTACAAGAAATATAGCCATCATATACTTTGTATGCGTTGAACCAGTTAGATAGATATAAACAGATGAAAATAGCTGGTATAGAACCATAGCAGTTAATTAATCCTGTTGATAGAGATGTATAGGTATAGGAATATGATGAGTTAGATAAAAAGTATCTTAATCCGTATATAAATTTAGAAAGTTTATACACAATAGAAGTATTCTCACAATTTGATGATACACGTAAGTTTAAATAGTATAAAGATGATTTGTATAAATAGTATCAGTCTATAAAAGAAACTGATTTAAATAATAAAAGAGTTAGGTCTACGTATAAGAATATGGGTATGTCGGTTATAAGTACACGAAATTATAGTAACAGTAATGCTGGTATGTATGTAAACATGGCATAGCCACAATATTCATATAGCTATTAAGGAGAGAGTTCAGATGGCATTAAAAGCGACAATCGAATAGTTAGGGCAATTAGATTTACGATTAAGAAATATACGTAAAAATGCTCGATATGTAGCTAAAAGTATTGAGATAGATAGAGATATAGCTAATAGATATGAAAACATAATTACTTATGTTGATGAGATACTGCCGCATATTAAAGATATAGATAACAGTTTAGTTGTAGAACAGTATGAAAGGTTACAACAAGCTGTTGAGATGTTAGAAAAGTATATGTTGCAAGAAGATTATAAAGTTAGTATACAGATAGCTGATACTGTAAAAGATGTATAGGTAGAGTTTAGGAATTTAGCTGAAGAAAACATTAAAAGTTATAGTACTATAGACGAACTTAACTCTTTGTTAGAACATATAGAACGCAATAGTAAAGATATACATGATTTAAAAGAGTTAGACCATGTAATTAAAGATATACCTATACAGGTTAGTTTAGATCCTATTACACAAACTCAGAATATACGTATAGTTGACCCTAAAAAAGTGTTAGTTGAAAGTAATCTTAAAACTGAACAGATAGGTAAGTATACTGTAACATACGATACTGATCTTATAACTGATCCTACTTAGGTGTTTTTAGATTTTTATAAAGAAACGTTAGAAAAAGATACACAGGATAAAGTGTTTAAACGTAGATTAGATCCGTTATATGGATATAGAAGTAGAGATAACAGTAGAAACATTGTTAGTATAATAGATGATTTAAAACCTAATGAACGGTTGTATATACGTAACAATAAACGGTTCTATTAGTATAACCCGTTTATTAATGATAAAGATTTCTTAAGTAAACTTAATGTTATAAGTAAAGATAGAATTAATAATTTAAGCGAAAGTTTTTATTATTTACCTAATAAATATGATTTCCTTAATTACAGTATAAGTAATAGAGATGTACAACGGTTTAAGTATATGCCAGATAAATCGTTTGAACTTAATAGGTTAGATATACCTGATACAGAGTTGTTGTATACGTTAACTGGTAACAACTAGATCGATACACCTGAAGGATTTAAAATGGCGTTGTATAAAGATAGAGGTGTAAATATACGGTTTTTACCAGAAGATTTAGTTACAGTACCTATTTCTAGTAGAACACATCAGTTCTTAGGGTTTGAAGGTACTGTAGAACTTGAACTTAATAGAACTTAGTTTGAACGCGTTAAACAAAATCAGGTGTTAAGAGATAGGTATCGTATAGAAGAAACGTAGTCTGGTGGACGACTTTTTATAGATAAGTTTAAACTTGTTAACAGAGATATAAATATATAGAATAAAAGTATCGTATCACCACGTAAAGGGTTTATATCACCTATAACAGAAAGTATGATAAACAAATTTTCTAATACACTTAACAGGTTAGGATTGCAAGGTAATCAATCTATTTGGAATAAGAATAAAACTGGTTTGTTTTTTGATATAGAAACTGTATCTGATAAGTTTTTGTCTATAGGGTTCTCATACCAAGACTTTAATAAACGTAATATATAGAATATAAGTTTGCTAAACAGGAATCTATCTGATATAGAACTAGAAACTGTTATGCGTACTAAAAGTTTAAAAGATTACAGTAGTATAGGATATTTAATTGATAGAGCTAAAAAAACTGGTACAAATTATTTTGTTATAGACGATATACACTATTTCTTATAGGATTTATCTGTACCTGAAAGTATAGACCAAGTAGTTAAAGAAGCTGCTAATAAACTTAATATAGATTTATCTAAATAGGATTTTATAAGTGGGTATAACATAAAATCGTTTGATATACCTAGACTTAGAAGTCAGTATAGTAAAAGTAAGTTTATAACAGATATACTTAATAAACCTGTTGTAGATGTGTATGATAATATAAAAGGGTTATTACAACGAAGTGGATACAATGTAACATCGTAGTCGTTAGAAGAAGTATAGCGTATATTGAATGTACCTATATATAAAGAACATGTAGATATATTTGATGCTTTAACAACTGCTGAAGTAGCAAGAAAGTTAAGCCATTATACACCATTTGACTTTAAATCTGAGTTAATGTAGTAGATAGAACAATCTGGATACGGTGAATTAGTTTAGAAACATGTTGATATAACTGGTGTAGAAACATCTTATTATACATCAAATTTGTTTGGTAATAAGAAACAAATAGGGTATCAAGATTTAATATCGTATTTAGTCGATACATAGAAAATAGATTTAGGTAAAAACTATAGGTTTGAATATAACCAAGGATTGTTTAAAACATATTACACTAAACCTGGACGATAGTTAAATGTAGAAGAATCGTTTAATTTACTGTTTGGTACATATTTAGAAAAAGATATAGTTAATAAAACTGAAGTTATAAATTAGTTGACACAAAAAGGTATATAGTACAGTAGTTTTGATATAGGTAGTTACTATAAGTAGGTTAAAGAAATTAATCAAGGTATTAAACAGTATCGTAATATATAGCCATTTATAGTTGAAACACAAGTTACATATGATAAACAGTTTGATATGACTATACAAAGTACTGTTAGTGAATATTAGTTAAGTAACAAGTATAAACGTAACTTGTTATAGTTTAAAAAACAGTTTGGTATAGATATAAACCAACTAGATTATGCTATTAAACAACGGTTTGCTGAAGGTATAATGTACACAAGAGAAGAACTTGACGATATAATTGAAGATATATTTTTTGAACTCAATAACCTTAAAAATGTAGATTATGATGTGTTTAGCGATATGTTTAAACAGAACTTGTTAGTGTTTAAAGAGTCTGAACAGTTACCTATAGGTAGTCAACGTGTATAGTTTGAAGGTATGGATTTACGTAATATAGATGCTACATTAATTAATGAGTATAAACTTAATAGAGTACAAGAACTGTTTAGTAGTATATCTGATGATAAATTGTTTAATGAAGTAGATTAGAAGTTTAGAGAGTTTTTATCAACTGGGATAGAATAGTTAAGATCAGCTAATAAACCTGATGATATATTTTTGTTTGTACAGAATTTGAATATGTTTGTACCTAACATGTAGTAGCTAGAAAAAGCTAGTCAAGATATATCTGTATAGGAAGCTACTGCTAGATAGGTTAATAAATTGAGATTGTTTACGTATAAAGATATAACTAATATAGATTATGAACTAGTTAATAATCCTAAGATGTTGAAATTCATTACTGATGTTAAAAGTGGTCGTGAGTTTCAGTATATGTATGAAACATTTTTAAACTAGAAACTTAGTTAGAAAGATTTGTCTAATATAATGTTTGAATTTAATAACAGAACGTTTAATATTGATTAGAGTACTTTCCCAAGAACTGATCAAGTTAGATGGTTTATTAACGAAATAAACAAACAAGTTGAAGAGTTTCAATATGGTGAGAATACTATACGCAACTATATGTTAAGTAACTTGTTTGAAGATGATAAACTGTATAATATTAAGAATTTAAAGTTATTAGATATAATAAGTAATTTTAATAACTATTCACAAGAAGAAATTAGTTAGTAGGTAACTGATTTATACGATTAGGGTTTGTTACAATATAAACCGCAATTAAAAGGTACAGATACAGATTTAATTAGAATACTTGATTAGTACAATAAAAGTTATGGTACATTTGATTTAAGCGCACTTAGACTTAAGTTGAATAAAGAACAAGGTACATTTTTAGAGTCATTAGATACAGAGATGTATGAAGATAGTGAAGAGTTTAAATCAGACTATTTGTTTGAGTCTGGATATAACAAACAAGTGCCGTTATCTGTATACGATATATACGGTGACGATATACGCAAAGGATTTTAGAAACAGTTTGTTGGTAAAGATGTGTCTGAAGAAGTTTTAAATATACAGATATTCAATTATTTTAAGAATGTAGAGAATGTTAACCGAACATTCTTAGATGATATAAAAGGGTTACAACTTAATAAGGTTATAGATAATATAATTAATAATCCTAAATTTAATGAACCTGGAATAGCTAGTTATATAGATAATATTAAATCTAAAAAAGTTACAGCGTTTAGTAAAGATACGTATCGGTATTTAGAGAATTTATAGATGTTTAGTAATAAAACGTTGCAACAGACTAATTATCCGTTTAATACTATATAGGAACTGTTAATAGCAAAAGATTTTTATGGTAACGATTTGAATTAGTATAACAGGTTTTTGTTAGATAAGATGTCTGATGTAATGAATATGAATGTAGATCTTAATATGTATACTACAGGATTAGAAAGTTTTAAGTATATATTCGATAAATTAGGTGTATCACAAGACGATATAAGTTATGTAATGTATAAAGATATAGTTAATAGACGTAACTATTTAAAAGGGTTAGGTGAATACGAGACACTTAAACAGTTTGATTATGTTACTAGTAAGTTTATGCAACGGAATACGCCTGATATGTATAATAAACTGTTAGATTAGGTTAAACAAGAAGTTAGTAGTGAAGATGTGTTTAGATATCTTAACACTACGTATAATGTAGGCGATGTTATATATGTTAATAACAGAAAGTTTACTGTTAAAAGTATAGATAATTTAAAAGGTGTTGTAGTTAAATCATAGACTGGTAGAGAGTATGTACTTACAGATGCTAGCGGTGTATCTGCAAAAGGTAATTTAAACGATGTGTTGTTAAGAGAAATATTTAAACCTGATAGATAGATAACTGCTGAGAAGATATTTAGTGAGAATATAAGTAAATTTGAGAGTGTACTTAAAACACCTGCTGATAAGTTTATGTTTAGAACTATTACACAGCAGTAGGTACATAACGCTACGTATAATAAAGATTATATAAAATAGTTTATTGAAAATACTGAATATATTAAAAACAAGTTTGGATTATCTGATGATGTACTTAACAGTATAACTGGATTTATGAGATCGTATGAAGATATATTAAATAAGTATAAGATAGATAAAGATATGCTTAACAAACTAATTGGTAAGTTTGAGTTAGGTAGTTAGCGTATACCTGAAATTAGAGAGTAGTTACAGATATCTAATCTATAGCGTGTTACTGGTAGTATAAACGAGAATGTGTCATTAGAAAATATATTAATAGATTTGAAGATAAATAGAGAAATTAATAAACAAGATGTTGAATATATTGAACAGTTTCAAAAACAGTTAAGAATATTTGGTGATACTGAACTTGTTAATACTAATAAACTTCTTGATATGTTTACTGAACAAGATATTATAGAAGAATTAGAAATACAAGGATTAGAGAAGTATGTACGTAATATGAAAAAAGTGTTTAAATATCAAGATGCTGAAATAGATGAACTGTTTAAATAGTTTGATTTATAGAAAACTAATAAACAGAAACTGTTTATAGTAAATATGTTAGAGAAGAAATTAGCGTTAAGTAAAAATAGTGTGTTATCTAATCTAATAGGTGAAAGTAACTATGATGCTATACGCAGTTTTTTGAATAAGAAGTTATAGGATTAGGATTATAAAGGTGTATCGCTTAATATATATACAACTAATATACTGAAACATATAAATAAAGGTAACGATATAACTGATGAAACGTTATAGTTTGTTGGGTCTATAATGTCAGGATCTGAAAGTAATAGAATGCTTAGTAGTATAGTTAATTAGTATATGAATGAATCTATACCAAACCATTTATAGTTTGATATAAGAACTGATTTGTTAAAGAAACCTGAAGGTATTATAAGTGAAACTGAAATACGTAATATTATTGAAGATATAAAAGATTTCCAAAAAGGTAGAACTGTATTAGACGATATAGCAGATCAGATGTAGAAACAAGCTAAAACTAAACGACATGTTATAGCAGGTACAGTTACAGCTGGTATAGTTGCATTAATAGGGTTAGGTACACATCAGAAGAAGAAGTAGCGTATGAAATAGTAGTCGTTATACCCACAATAGTATTAGTAGGATCAAGATATGTATTTAGAAATGCAAGAAGAAGAACCTAAATATGGATACGATATTAGACAGTTGTCACAGTTAGGGTATGATGTGGAAGAAATAGTGTATTAGTTAAGTGCTATTAACCGTGAACCGCAGATGATTATTTCAAAGAGGTGAGTTGTATGGTTCGTATAGATAAAGAGTCACAGAAACGTACTGTACCTA
>CALMHN010000199.1 GCA_937863745.1 uncultured bacterium
ACAATATTTTCATCATTAATATTTGGTACTTTAGATATATCAATTTGATATTTTGGAATTAATTCCTCTAGCCACATTAATGTATATAATAAATCTATAGGTTCTTTATAATCATATTTTTTTATTGCATTAATATTTATATCTAATATTTTTGCTATTTCTGATGTCCTATCATCCTTAGGATTTCGATTGCCTTTTTCATATCTAGTCATCGTCCTTCTTTTACATTCTCCAGTTAACCCTAATTTATCCGAAACATCATCATGAGTCATAAACCTAAATTGTCTTGCAAAAGCAATTCTTGAACCTTGTGATAGATCTACTAATTCAGGCTTTGTATATAAAATTCGCATTTTTCATTACCTCCATTTTCCGTCGCATAAAAGCAAAAAAAGACTAAGATTTGCGACAATATTTGTCATCTTAGTCTTTATTTTTCTTAAAATATTAATTTTTTGCCTTTATGTTATCTAATGGAAATAATGACTTATTTCAATAAATAACGCTATTTTAAGGAATTATTAGTTTTTCTTTTCAATTCCAGCCTTAATAGCAGCTTGGGCAGCTGCAAGTCTAGCTATTGGAACTCTAAATGGAGAACAAGAAACATAAGTTAATCCTATACTATTACAGAATTCAACTGATGATGGATCTCCACCATGCTCACCACATATTCCTAAGTGAATATCAGGACGAGTTTTCTTTCCGTCTTCTACAGCCATTTTAACAAGTTTTCCAACACCTATTTGATCTAACTTAGCAAATGGGTCTTGCTCATATATTTTATGCTCATAGTATGATGGTAAGAACTTACCAGCATCATCTCTTGAGAATCCAAATGTCATTTGAGTTAAATCATTAGTACCGAATGAGAAGAATTCAGCTTCTTTAGCAATTTCTCCAGCTGTTAATGCAGCACGTGGAATTTCAATCATTGTACCAATATGGTATTTAATTGTAGAATTTCTTTCTTTCTTAACTAATTCAGCAGTTTCAACAACTACATCTTTAACAAATTTTAACTCTTTAACTTCTCCAACTAATGGAATCATTATTTCAGGTTCAATAGATAAACCATCTTCTTCATTAACTTCAATAGCAGCTTCAATTAAAGCTCTTGTTTGCATCTTAGCTATTTCTGGATAAGTAACAGCTAAACGGCAACCACGATGACCCATCATAGGATTGAATTCATGTAATGAATCACATACTTCTTTAACATGTTCAACTGTTGTACCCATTGATTCAGCTAATTCAGCCATTTCAGGTTCAGTCTTTGGTATAAATTCATGTAGAGGAGGATCTAGATAACGAACTGTCATTGGAAGTCCTTTTAGTTCTTTATACATTGCTTTGAAATCGCCTTTTTGATAAGGAATTAAATTATTTAAATATTTTTCTCTATCTTCAACTGTTTCAGCAATAATCATCTTACGTAAATTAAATACTCTTTCAGGATCAAAGAACATGTGTTCTGTACGGCATAAACCTATACCTTCAGCACCAAGTTCAATGGCTTTTTTAGTATCTCTTGGAGTATCAGCATTAGTTCTTACTCCTAAAGTTCTAAATTTATCAGCCCATTCCATTACACGGCCAAATTCTCCGGCAATTACAGCATCAACTGTAGGAATTTCTCCCTCATAGATATTACCTGTTGTACCATCAATAGAGATTATATCTCCTTCATGATATTCTTTATCCTTAAGTGTGAATTTTTTATTGGCTTCATCCATGACAATCTCGCCACATCCTGAAACACAACATTCACCCATACCACGAGCAACAACTGCAGCGTGTGAAGTCATACCTCCACGAACAGTTAGAATACCTTGAGCAGCTTTCATACCAGTTATATCTTCTGGTGAAGTCTCTAGTCTAACAAGAATAACTTTTTCTTTCTTAGCAGCCCATGCTTCTGCATCTTCAGCAGAGAATACTACCTTACCACATGCAGCTCCAGGGGAAGCACCTAATCCTCTTCCGATTGGTTCTGTAGCTTTTAAAGCTTCTTGGTCGAATTGAGGATGTAATAATGTATCTAGATTTCTAGGTTCAATCATTAATACAGCTTCTTCTTCAGTACGCATTCCTTCGTCTACTAAATCACAAGCAATCTTTAAAGCTGCTTGAGCAGTACGTTTACCATTTCTAGTTTGTAACATATAAAGTTTTCCATGTTCAACAGTAAACTCCATATCTTGCATATCTCTATAATGTTCTTCAAGTGTTTTACAAACATTTTTAAAGTCTTCAAATGCTTCTGGGAACTTCTCAGCCATTTCGGCAATCTTCATTGGAGTTCTTACACCAGCAACAACATCTTCACCTTGAGCATTAGTTAAGAATTCACCAAATAATCCTTTTTCTCCAGTAGCTGGATCACGTGTAAATGCTACACCTGTTCCACAATCATCTCCCATGTTACCAAAGGCCATTGATTGAACATTAACTGCAGTACCCCATGAATAAGGAATATCATTATCTCTTCTATAAACGTTAGCTCTTGGATTATCCCATGATCTAAATACAGCTTTAATGGCTCCCATTAATTGCTCTTTAGGATCTGTTGGAAAATCTGTACCAATCTTAGACTTATACTCTTCCTTAAATTGACGAGCTAATTCTTTTAAATCATTAGCATCTAATTCAATATCTT
>CALMHN010000200.1 GCA_937863745.1 uncultured bacterium
ACCAAAATGAACTAAAAGTCAAAATAAATCTTTAATGAAACAAAATGGAAATAAATGGAAACCAAAATAACCAAAATAACCAAAATGAACTAAAAGTCAAAATAAATAAAATATTACTTTTTCAATTTTTAAGTATATTATATAAAAAAGAATCAATATTATGATTGACGTAGAGCAAATAAAGAATTCAATTAGAGTTTCTTATATCAACAAAGACCATTTAGTAGAGCTAGTTGATATAGAAATACAGCCAAAAAATATGTTTAATTGGCTATACTTAAGTGATTATGAAAGGAAATACGGTAAGCAAGGTATTCCTAATAAAAAATTTAAGTCATGGGATAAAAAAGATGTTATAAAAGTAAAATCTAATCATTTATCTAAATTTAGAATAGAAGAAATATTAATGAGTCAGGATGACTATTTAAAGTCTTTAATGTATGAATATAACATGCCTGACATGTATTTTATGGATATTGAAGTTTATTCAGATGATTATGAATTTCCTGAGCCCAATGATGCTAAATATCCAATATCTATGGTATCTATAGTAAATAATAATAGTATATATGTTTTAGGCACAAAAGATATTAAATATGGTGATGAAAGAAATATAAATAGTTTAATTAATGATTATGTAGATGCTTTAGGGTATAAATTTAGTTTTAAGTATATAAAGTTTAGTGATGAATATGATTTATTATATAATTTATTTAACAAGTATATAATAAATATGCCTTTAATAACAGGATGGAATTTTGTATCTTTTGATTGGGTATATTTAATAAACAGGTGTAAAAGATTAAATATAGATATATCTCAGTCTGTTAATTTACATAATAGGCAAGATTATATGCCGTATCATAAGATTGTTATTGATCTATTATATTTATATAAAAAGTATGATACAAGTACATTTAAGGATAATAATACATTAGATTATGTAGCAAAGCAGGTGATAGGATTAAATAAGATAAAATATAATGGTAATCTTAATGATTTATATAATAATGATTTATTAAAGTATATTTATTATAATGCAATAGATTCTGTATTAGTAAAATTAGTTAATGATAAATTACAATTAGTAGAATTATATATTAATATAGCTAAGATATCTAATATACCTATAAATTATAATTTATCTACTATTTTACCTACTGAAATTATGTTATGCCGTGAATTGATAAAAAAGAATTTAGTATTTCCTTATGTAGATAAAAAAGAACTTAGTGATCAGGCTTATAAAGGGGCGTATGTTTCTAATCCGACGCCTGGTTTATATAAATGGGTATTATGTTGTGATTTTGCGTCTCTTTATCCTACCATAATGAGGATGTGGAATATTTCACCTGATAGTTTTATTGGCAATGCTGATAATATACCACAAGATATATTAAATTCTAATGGTGTAATAAAAGCCGCAAATAATATGATTTATGATAATACAAATGATTCTGCATTGCGAATAATATTAACTAATTTATTTAATAAACGTAAGAATATTAAAGAAGATATATATAAATTAAAATTACAATTAAAAAATGAAACTGATGCTGATAATATAAAAAGAATAAAAGATAATATAAATAATCTTAATAATGAGCAGATGGCAATAAAGATTAGGATTAATTCAATATATGGATGCTTTGGTAATAAATACTTTGCATGTTATAGTATTGATATGTCTGAATCTGTTACTATGCAAGGTCGGGATATTATTAAATTTGCTAATAATGTTATCAATAATTATTTTAAAAATTTATGGCATAAAGATTATGGTTTACATAATCAATTAGGTATAAGCCATCCATCAAAAGTTAATAAAGACGTTACAATATATAATGACACTGATTCTGTATATTTTACATTAAACGATATTATAAATGATGTAGCATCAAAAAGTTCAGAAATTTTTAATGATGAAAAAATTATAAAGTTTATTAACGATATTTATAATATTAGATTAAAAAAATATTTATCTGATTGTTTTGATTTATATGCAAAAAAATGGAATGTTAATAATTTATTAAGTTTAGAATTTGAAAAAATTAATTATTCATCAATATTTGTTGCAAAGAAAAAATATATATTAGAAATTGCATATAAAAATCCTATAATATATAAGAGGTTAGAAAATATTAATGTTACTGGTATTGAAATTATTAGAAGTTCTACTCCTCCATTTTGCCGCAAATATTTAATGAATATTATTAAATATATATTATCTGATAATATAAATATTGATATGATAATTAAAGAAATAAAAGATATTAAAAAATTATTTATGTCAGCAAATATAGAAGACATATCATTTGGTGCTAATATATCAGATTATAACAAAGGCGTACTTATTGATAGTGGGTCTTTTGTTATTAGTAAAGGATGCCCTATTCATGTTAGGGCAGCAGGATATTATAATTATCTTCTTAATAAAAATTATAAATATAAAAATAAATATACTATTATAAAATCAAAAGATAAAGTTAAATATTATTATACTAAAGATAATTTTTGTAATGTATTTGGTTTTTTGCCTAACAATTATCCTTATGAATTTGCACCTTCTGTTGATCATGATACTCAATTTAGAATATCTTTTTTGAAACCTATTAATAGAATATTAAATGCTATTGGTCATGAATCAATAGCAGATAATTTTATATATTTTAAAAAATTATTTTAATATGAAAAATAAATCATTAGATTTCAAAGATTTAGATAATTACTTAACTAATAAAGTTAATAAAAATGGGTCTATAAGTTCTAAAAATGTTTTTTCAAAAATAACAGAATTTATACACACTGGTAATTATATTCTTAATGCACAAATATCAGGTTCTTTATTTGGCGGCATACCAAATTCAAGGACAGTAACATTTGCTGGTAGAGAAGGTAGTGGTAAAACATATTTAGCATTAAATTGCTGTTTGCAAGCACAAAAAAAAGGATATAATATAATATATTGTGATACTGAAGCAGCTGTTGATTATGATCAATTTGTTAAATTTGGCTTTGATACTGATAGGGTACGATACCAACCCATAAATACTGTATCAGAACTAAAATATTTTATATCTAATTTATTGAACTTTCTTAAAGAAAATGAATCAAAAGGCATAGAAGTACCTAAAATAATGATAGTACTAGATAGTTTGGGTAATTTAGCAACAGATAAAGAAGTTGCTGATGCTATGACATTATCTACTAAAAAAGATATGACAAAACAACAAGAAGTTAAATCTTTATTTAGAATAATAACTGTTGAATTGGCAAAATTTAAAATACCATTTATTATTTGTAATCATGTATACGCCGCAATAAATAGCTATGTGCCCCAAGATATAATATCTGGTGGCAGTGGTATATTATTTAATAGTTCTATAATATTACAACTTATAAAATCACAAATGAAAGGAAAAAATGATTCTGGTTTAAAATATACTGGTATAATAGTACGATCAAAGCCTTTAAAAAATAGACTTGCTAAACCTATTGAAGTGAAATTTCATATTTCATTTTTTACTGGCATGAATCCTTATGTGGGGTTAGAGAATTATATAAGCTGGAAAAACTGTGGCATAGAACGTGGATATATATTAACAGAAAAAGAATTTTTAAAACGCACAAAAAATGAGCAAGATCATATTATGCAAAATAATTATGATTTTGTTTTTGAAGATAAAAAATTATATTTCCAGCCAAAAGGAAGTGCTAAATCATTTGCTGTTAAACATTTAGGTACTACTATAAAACCTAATGAACTATTTTCTCCTACAGTATTTACTGATGATGTATTAAAAGAATTAGATGATAATGTGATAAAACCTACATTTTTATTTCCCGATGTTATTAATATATATGATATACCTGAGTATATTTTACATGATGATTCTGATGACACAAATA
>CALMHN010000201.1 GCA_937863745.1 uncultured bacterium
ATCACTACCATACCCACTGCTTCCTGCAGAAGCATTTACACCACTAATACCGCCACCAGAACCGGCAATACAATATCCTCCACCCATTGGATCAGCACAAGAAGCACCACCACCAGCTGAAACAAGTAAAATAGAATCTTTGTTATCAACTAGCGAAGATAATAATCCAGGCGTTGTAGCAAAATGAGTAGCTCCACCTCCTGAAGCATAAGCAGTTAAATAAGAGTTACCTCCACCATTATAACCTCCTTTATGAACACCACTAGATAGATATGCGGTTTCACCACTTCCGCCTACATTTACATAAATATTAGTATAAGCATTTAAATTTACAATCCCTATAGAATATGCACCATAACCGCCTTTAAATACAGTTCCACTAGAAACCTTTGCTTCACCACCCTGGGCACCCCACGCTTCTATTTTATAATAGCCATTCCTTTTTGCAACATATATTTGTTCCGTTCCAGTATAATCAAAATCCTTAGTAAGAAGACAAGTATTATTATTAAAATCATCATATAAATCATTTAATGCATCCTCAACATTTGTCGCATTTGAATTTGCATTGGTATAAGTTATATTTTTTGAGGAAATAATTGATGCAGCACTTACACATATCACTGATGCAACTAATAAACCTAGAGAAAAAACAATTAAATCATGTTTAATATTTATTTTCATATAACTCCTACCTTATTAAATAAATAATAGCATATTAAAATAATAAAAAAAAGTGATTGCTCACTTTAATTCTTAATCCACTTAGCAGTTAAAACAACATTATCTGATACTGTTAAACTTGTATACTTTACCGAATGAACATACCAACCAATAAAAGTATAACCATCTCTTACAGGTGTTGGTAAATCAATATTACTACCAACTGTAACATACATTGAATCAATTAACTTACCACCATTAGTATTAAAAGATATAACCTTTTTATTGCTAACAGTAGTCGTAGTAGTAACCTTCTTTGTTGTATTAACTACTTTCTTTGTTGTACTAACACTAGTTGTAGTTGTTGTACTTACCTTGGCCGTAGCCGTTGTTGTAGTTTCTACCTTAACCTCAGAATTATCATAAGTAACAAAATCATTCTTTTCATCACTTGTATCACCACATATTAAATATGCTTTGAATTGATATTCCTTATCTAATTTAATAATTTCGATATAAGAATTAGCCATATCACATGTATTGCCATTTTCATCTTTAACTTCATCTATAACATTTTGATCTACTAAATCATTTAAACCAGTCTTATTATAATCTCCAACTTTACTAGGCAATTTATCATTTACATAATAAAGTTTTGCCGTATCAATTAAAGATGATAAATTATTATCTAAATTAGATGATTCTTTATTATAATTTCTCTTACTAAAAACAATAGTTATTAATTTAATAGCTAATAACACTATTAAAAATAATATAAATACTTCCAAGAATATCTTAATCCAATTAATATTTTTCTTTTTTTCTTCGTACATCAAAAACTCCCCCGAATCTAGCATACTTATATAACTAAATTATACAAAGTAATTTAATGTATTTCAATAAAAAAACTGATATTTCTATCAGTTAAGATTATATAGCTACAAATGTAGCTGTTAATGAAGAACTATAATCTAATTTATTATTATCATTATTTAAATATACTTTTAACTTATAATCTTTATTTGTATAAGAAGTTAAAGTATTTGAATCAATAACAAATAAATAATAATTATCTTTTTCAATATAATTCATTTCACCTAAGTTATATATAGTACCATTATAATTAATTCTAATATTACTATAATCCATAGTACTATCTTTAGCATAAGCAAAAGCAAAATCATACTTTTTATCAGATCCAGATGGATTTCTTAAAGATACTACAGTATCATCTACCATATTACTTTTACTATCATCAATTACTAATAAATCGGCAAAACCATCAAAGCTAACACTTATATCCATGTCGGCATAACTTGATGCAATAGAAGCACCAACTTTACCTTCAGATAAATTCCATAAAGGAATGGATAAAGCTATAACTAAAATAGCAATAACAATGCTGACAATTGAACCCCTAACATTATCAACCATATATACCCCCGATAAACCAAATATTTGATTTATTGGTTATATATACTAGCACATTTGTTCGTGTCTGTCAAATTTAAAAAGCCCTATTTCTTAGGACTTTCTTCATTATTCATACTATTAGCTTTTTCAATCAATGCTCTTACTTTTTTATCTCTAGCAATTTCATGCTTCTTATCAACATTTTTAATCTTAGGAATATCTTCAACTTGTTTCTTAATCTTATATGCTTTTACTATTTTAATAATATCTGTAAGTATTATATATAAAGCAGGAAGTAATATTATTAATATCCAACCTAATGTACTAGAAACAAAGAATTGTACTCTTCCTAATCCAGGTATCTTAAATAGATATTTACCAACTATATTGCTAAATTTAATATTACCAGCATCTTGAGCCTGATTGTTATCCCCCTTAGTAATATAATGTATAACACCATCAGCTTCATAAACATTAAATATTCTATGTGTTATTGTAAATCCACCTGTATCAATTGTATTTGAATAAAAAGTAATAACATCACCAATAGATAAATCTTGTTCAGATTTAACTCTAACATCTACGATAACGTCATATACTTTAATATAAGGTTCCATTGATGGAGATGCAATTGTATACATACTAATTAAAGGATTGGTACCTTTTTTCTTTGCAATAGCATTAGTAGTTATATAAAAAACTAAAAAACAAGCTAACAAGAAAAGAAATGCCAAGAATACATATGACAAAACAAATAATATTTTTTTTATTATTTTATTACCCTTTTTATTCATTACTTTTCTCCTATTATTATAAATAAAGTATACTTCTTATTTAACAAATAAAAAAGACCTTTCTGGTCTTATTTAGTAGTTGATTGAATTACAGAAATCGTTCCATCAAATGATTTAGCAGGATCACTTACAGCACCACCTGCAACACTTACTGTTAAAGTATAACTATGTTGAGCACCAGCAGTAACAGGTCCAGAGAATGTAGCATTTCCCAATAATACTTTAGTAGCACCAGTTGGAATTGATACAGCTTGACTAGTTGATGATATAACAGTTCCATTGTTAGAAACATTATTACTTGTTAATGTATAAACTAATTCACCATCTAAATAACTATTAGTTGCAACATTTAAATCTACTTCATAATTTAAATTAGATGAACCAGTTACAATACCAGTAACATTAAATGTCTTTGTAGCTAATACATCTCCAGGATTTAAAGCGCCTGCACTTATATGTGAATTATCACCATATTCGATTGAAATAGTACCACTTGTAACTTCTATTGTTGTTTGTTTATCACTTGTTGAAGAAATATTAAAATAGGCAAATGTCGCTCCAACTACAGCCACTAATAAAGTAGCTACCGAAATAATTGTTAATAAAATTATAGAACCTTTGTTGTTATTTCCCATATTCATACTTCCTTATCTTTCATATCTTAAGTAAATATTAACATATTTTAGATGATTTATTCAATATTAAATAACGTATTTATAAAGAAAAAAGGTTACTTTGTAACCTTTTCATTAACTTTAGGCATTTTGAAATAGAAAGTTGTATATTTTCCAACTTTAGAATCTATACCATACTCAAAATTGTGCTTTTCAAAAGTACCTTTAACAATTGAAAGTCCAATCCCAGTTCCAACAGTATTACGTTTGTAATTCTTTTTCTTAGTATAATATCTATTCCATACTAAAGGTATTTCTTCTTCACTTATACCTTTACCAGTATCAGTTATATTAATAACATAATAGTTTTTAACTAATTTAACCGATATTTTAACAACATTGTCATCACCTGTATGTTCAATAGCATTATTAATTAAATTGTAAAATACCTGATCCATCTTTGCCCTATCGGCTCTAACATAAGCTTTATCAGGCAAATCCAATTCAAACTTATAACCATCTTTATCAACCATTAAGTCATAACGTTTTAATACTTCGTGAATATCCTCTATCAAATCATACTCAACTAAATCCAAAGAATTTTCATGTGCTTGAATCTTCGAAAGTTCTAGTAAATCATTTACTAAACCATTTAATCTATCACTTTCATCAATTATAACATTCAAATCATGAGTTCTCTTTTCCTCATCTTTATAACTTAAATCCCTTACCTTCTCAGCATATGCTTTAATCATTGTTAAAGGAGTCTTTAAATCATGAGAAACATTAGCTACTAAATCTCTTCTTAATTCATCTGTCTTGTTCATTTCACTAGCAGATAAAGTTAATACATCCGCAAGTTCATCAAGTTCAGCTATATTGCTCTTTTCAAATTTAACATTATAATTTCCTTTACTTAATTCTCTAGCTGAGTTAATAAGTTTTAAAACTGGTTTGTTAACCATCTTAGCAATAAATATAGCCACCAATACAGACAACAAGATTAATAATAAAATAATATATATTAACTGACTTCTAAGTAATGTAGTCGTTGTATTTAAATCCTCTAAAGGAGCATTTAAAAAAACATAACCATCATTTAATGTAACCATATATATTAAACTCTTAGTTCCACCTGGTCCATTTAATCTAATATAATTATTATCGGAAGATATTAACTGGGATTTATATTTAGCTGACTCTTTACTATTATTTAAAATACAACCATTAATCATCGTATTATAATTTGAAACAGTGTTTCCCGTGTAATATTGAATACAAATATTATTTTTAAAAGCTATTTCTTCCAATGAATCGGATGTTACATTATCCATATTTTCTATAGTATTAGCAATATCATTAATATTTTGTGTTTGATATTTCTCATAAAAAACATTTAAAAATTGTATTTGAATAATCCATAGTAAAAGAAGAATAACTATCGAAAAAATTGATAAAACAATTAAAGTTCTAACAGCTAAACTATTCTTCTTCATATGTAAATTTATATCCTACTTTTCTAACAGTTTTTATAGAGTTACGATATTTTCCTAATTTACTACGCAATAATTTTATATGAGCATCTATTGTTCTATCTTCAGCTTCATAGTCATATCCCCAAATCTTTTCAATAATAGCTTCTCTTGATAAAGCTACCCCTTGATTAGATAAGAATAATGCAAGTAATTCAAATTGAGTATTTGTCATTTCAATTACTTCTCCTTCAATAGAAACTTCATGAGAAACATTATCAAGTTTTATATTACCAACAATAATATTATCACTTATCTCATTTCTCTTAGTAACAGCCTTAACACGTGCCATAAGCTCTTTAGGACTAAATGGTTTAGTTACATAATCATCTATACCAAGATCAAATCCTTGTAATTTATCATATTCTTCTTTTCTAGCAGATAACATAATAACCGGAATATTATCTTTAAATGCTTTAATCTCTTTAATAGCCGTAAATCCATCCATTCCTGGCATCATTATATCCATGATAATTAAATCATAATCATGTTCTTCGCACATTAAAACAGCCTTAGCGCCATCACTTGCTTCATCACAAGTAAATCCTTCATTCTCGGCATATTCCTTAATTAAATCTCTTATAAGTTCCTCATCATCACATACTAAAATATGCATAATCCTCACCTCATTAATTTTATATTATATTATTTTTATGAAAAATAAAAGAAAAAGCCTTACACTTTTTCTTATTCTTCTTCATCTAAATCAACATTATGATAAACTTCAGTAACATCATCAATTTCTTCAAGCAATCTTAAAGCAATCTTAAATTGTTCTAAATCATCACCAGTTAATTTAACTTTTTCTTTAGGATACCAACCTATTTCATCAATAGTATATTTAACATTTGGAATCATATTTTCAATAACATCTCTAATTTTAGAGTCATCACTTGGACTAGCACTAATAACGACTTCTCCATCAATAGTTTCTAAATTCTTAATTTCTATTCCTTTATCAAGTAATTCCATCATTATATCATCACCTAAATCGGATACAAATCCAATCATAGTTAAATGATCATAATTATATGATACTGAATTAGTAACACCTAAACTCTTACCAATCTTATTAAATACTTCTCTTAAATAACTAACAGTTCTATTAACTTTATCAGTTAATGTTGTAATTATAAAAGTTGAAGCTCCAGGACCAAATCCTTCATAAGTTAACTCTTGATAATTAGTATCATCATTACCCTTTGCTTTATCTAATGCTCTATTAATTATTTCATTAGGTACTTGCATGGCTTTATATTTTTCCAAAGTCCTTCTCAATCTTACATTTGATTCAGGATCAGGATTACCCTTTGCTACTAAATAAATCTCTTTTGAAGATGTACTATATAATTTAGCCTTAATAGCACCATTTTTTTGAATACTTGCTTTTCTTACTTCATATGCTCTGCCCATCGGAAACACTCTCCTTTTTTATACCGCTTGGAAACATAATAATAGTACTCCAAACATTCATTTTAGTCAACAAACAAAAAGGAAGTTAAACTTCCTAATCTTTTAAAGTAGTTAATAAAGTATAATATTTACCATTGACTAATAAATATAAGGACTTCTTACCCTTTATATCACTCTTGATAATATTACTATTATTAATACTATATGAATAAATATTTCCAGCATCGCTTACCACGATCAAATTTGCCTCTTTAACATAGTCCTTAAAATCAAATGTTATATACTCTCCATTTAAAGCAATTGTAAATGGATTATTATACACATCAGCTTTAATTAAATCAGATCCAACTTGATTTTCATTTAATTCAGTTTTATTTGTATAAGAAACATTATCAACAACATCACTAAATGCATAATTAGAAGTTGAATCATTATAAAGACTAGCAGAATAGCCATAGTAATCAATATTATCATTATTAGATAAATTAGCACTCGATTTTAAATCATTAGTATTATCACTTATTGAATAAATTCTTCCGAATAAATCCATTTCTAATCTTAAGTCATTAAGCTTAGTATTTTTAGAATAAACACTATTATAACCAACAGCAAAACGATTTTTATAAACAGATATTTTTGATAAATAATCGAAATTTAAGAAATACAATAAATTATTATTGTTATCAAATCCTCTTAAATAAGAATCTTTATTATCTAAATTACCTAACATAAAATATTCATAAGGGCTTGTAACATAATCACTTACAGAAAAACCACCAGTACTATTATTATAAGTACTTGTTTTTATTTCAATATCTTTATATCTACCATCTTCTAATGCTACTGTTACTATATTAGAAGAATCAGCAAACAATCCATATACAGGAATTATATGCTTCTTACTACTTTCAACAGTCGTTTTATATTCCCCATTAATAGAAACACCAACACTAGTATCATTATCCGTATTGAATATTACTAAAGCTGTTAAAGGTGAAATGCCATAAGGATTAACTAAAATATATGGATTATCAATGGTATAATTACCATATTCGGAATTATCTTTTATATTATAATCAACATCTAATTGTTGAGTTAATAAACTATTTAAATTATTATCTATTACATTATTATATTTACTAAAATATTTACTGCTTTTTCCACCTATACCAACATAATAATAAGCTATAAAAGCAATAGCAATTACAAATACAAAAAACACAGAAACTAAAATAATTGGATTAATTTTCCCATTTATTTTAACCTTTTTCACAACCCACACATCCTATTCTTATAAAATTATATCTTTTATATTATTAAAAGTAAACTAAGATATATCTATGAAAAATCTTTTGTACCATACTAAGAAGGCATAGCAATTCCATATTTTACGACCATTATTATGTTTACCACTTCTATGATCACTTAATAACTTTAATAAATACTTTTGATCAAAGAATTTAGAAGCATAATCTTCATTAAAATATGAAGCTACAATATCATAATACTTATCAATCATTAACCATTTAGAAAAAGGAACAGGGAATCCTAATTTACTACGTTTAGACCACTCTTCAGGTAAAGTATCGCGCGCAATATCTCTAAATATATATTTACCAACTCTATCTTTTATTAAATACTTTGAAGGAATAGTTCTAGCATAATTAAATACATTAATATCCATTAAAGGAGTTCTTAATTCAACACCATGAGACATAGCCATTTTATCAGCTTTTAATAAGATATCTTGAGGTAACCAAAAATGGTAGTCAATAAATATTTTTTGCGTTAATTCATCTTCATCTTTTACTTTATCATAATAAGGTTTTAATACGTCGCTTATTTTTTCATTACTTTTTAAAGGTTTAGCAAGTAAACGATTAATTTCGCTTTCCTCAAAATATGAACCATGTCCTAAATATCTTTCAGTGAATGGTCTACCATATTTAATTAGAGTATTTCTTCCAGGAAAATGAGGTAAACACTTACAAACACCACGAACACCTGCTCTAATTGGAAGAGGTAATTTCAAATATCTTGTTAAAGCTGGAGGATCATTATACTCAGGATATCCACCAAACATCTCATCACTACCCTCACCAGAAAGTACAACTTTAACTTGTTTAGAAGCTAAATCCGACAAGAAATATAAAGGAACAGTTGAAAGATTAGCATCAGGTTCATCTGTATGATATTCAACATCTGGTAAATATTTAAAGAAATCATCTGGACTAATAACTTCACGATAATTTTTTAACTTTAACATATCAGATAATTCTTTAGCATATGTTGTCTCATCAAATCCTTCATAGTTAAATCCAACTGAGAAAGTCTTATCAGGTAAAGATTTAGCAACAACATAAGATGAGTCAACACCACCAGATAAATAAGAACCAACTTCTACATCTGATGTAATTTGATGCATATGAATTGAATCTTCTAATACATCTTTTAATTCACTTTTAATTTGTTCATATGATTTATCATTATTCTTTTTATCAAAACTTATTTCAAAGTACTTCTTAATATCTAATTTACCATCTTTAAAATGAAAATATTCTCCAGGTTCTAACTTATGAACATCTTTAAAGAATGTTTCATTCTTAACGTTATATTGGAATATTAAAAACATCTTTAACCCATCTGTATTAACTTTTTTATCAAAACCAGGATGTGGGAAAAAAGCCTTTATTTCTGATGAAAACATAAATTCATCAGCAGTTAAATAATAATAGAATGGTTTTATACCAAAGTAATCTCTAGCTCCAACGATATCCTTATTATCAACATCATATATTACAAAAGAAAACATTCCTCTTAATTTAGTATATAGTTTATCTTTCCATTGAATATAACCATTTAAAATAACTTCTGTATCAGTTTTTGTTTTAAACTTATATCCCAATTCAATTAATTCATCTCTTAATGCTTGATAATTATATATTTCTCCATTGAATATTATTACATATTTATTATCTTCAGAATACATAGGTTGAGCTCCGCCTTTTACATCAATAATAGCAAGTCTTCTTTGAGCAAATCCTACTAAATCATCAGCAAAATAGCCAACGCCATCAGGTCCACGATAAATAATTTGATTACCCATGTTTTCCAAAATATTCAATTTATCTTTTTTAGATCTCTTATCTACAAATCCAATTATTCCACACATATTATTCCTCCCAAGTTGACCCTTCATATTCTTTTTTATAATGAAGTAATCTCTTTTTTATCATCAAAAATCTTTTTATACTAGTATCTCCCTTATATTCCATCGGAGAAACACGATGCTTCCACATTTTCAATGCACACTTTTTAAATTCATCATTTAAGCAATACTTCTTAATAATACTCTTAGGTACAAATGATAATAATACCTTATCATTTAATTCTTTATATGGAAGATCTTCATTTTTAATTAAATCATCAACTTCAACTTCCACCAAATTAGCACCCAATGGTGTTAAATAATAAGAACATCTACCTTGTCTAGCATTTATTTCAAGTACTTTAAATTGTTTGCTTCTATAATCATATTTTAAATCAAATTCATAAAATCCGTTCATTCCTAATTGTTCCATGAAACAAATAATATCTTTCTTCATTTGTTCAACAGGTCCATCGTGAAAATTAACACCATTAATTAACGCCGCGGCATTACCAATCATATATTTATCTCTTTCTTGAATACCAATCTCAGCAAAAGATAAAACTTTTACCTTACCCTTAGTATCAACATAGCAAACAGCATCATATAAATAAGAATCATCACCAGGAATAAATTCTTGCATGATAATGGTATCATCATATCCACTTGTAAAAAGTAAGTTAACTATTTCTTCAGCCTGTTCCTTTGACTTAACCTGATATATCTTTTCTTTTCCAGCAAAACTTATGTGATTATAACTAACAACATTCGCTGGTTTTATAACAATCGGATAATCTATATTTGGTAATAATTCCTTACTACCTATTTTGTAATAAATAGTCTTAGGAAATTTTAAGCATGAATCTTCATAAGTTTTATAGAACAACTCTTTATTAGTTAAAGTCTTTATAACCTTAGCACTTTGTTTAGGAAATATTAATTTTTTATCTAATATATTAATATTATTAGCTAAAAATTCTGAATATGTTTCATTAGTTGATATAACTAATACTTTATTATTACTATTATTAGCATATTCATTTAATGTTTTAACAAATATTTTTTCATCCCAAATATCCTTATATTCAATAGTAAATATATTAGAATATTTAACAAAAGATAATCTCTTAGTGCCTATTAAATGAGGCTTTTTATGATAAGCTTCATGACAACACCTAGCCATATAATAAGCATTAGCATCGCATCCTAATATTAATACATCAAAATCCATATTCCCTCCTAATAATATATTTCTACTTTTTTATCTCCTTTAATATGAACTCTTACAATTCTTCTTGTAATCATATTAAATAATTGATACGCATTCTTTCCAGTATACTCCTTAATGTTATCAAAAGTAATATTATCTCCTATTATTTCAACACTTGTACCAATTTCAATAGGAGTTTCTGAATAAACCATGATCATATCCATACAATCACTTACAATATTACAACGTTTACCATTAATAAATACTTGTTTAAAACCTTTGTCAACGCCATCAGCATATCCAACAGGTAAAGTTAATATATAACCTTCATGAACCATGGTAGTTGAATATCCAACAACATCACCCTCCATGACATGTCTTACACTCATAACTTCAGTATATAGACTAAAAGCCACATGAAGATTTAAATCATTATTTTCAACAATATTACCTATTCCATATTGGAATCTTAATCTTTCATTTCTTAAATGACGAATTCTTCCTCTTAAAGAACTATCTTTACTCATATTTTGTGAGAATCCATACATAATTATTCCAAGTCTAACACCATTAACAAATGGAATCTTTTCATGTCTAACCATTGTTAAACTACGATCCATATGAACTATCTTAATCTTAGTTAAATCAATACCACTTGTAAGTCTTTTAAATTCTTCTAATTGTTTATTATAATAAGGATCACTTACACCAGCAGTAGCAAAATGAGTATATATACCCTCAAGTTCAACAATACTATTATTTAATAATCTTATTGCCTCTTCAAGTTCCGTCTTATCATAAAATCCAAGACGATGCATGCCTGTATCTAAACTAATATGTACCTTTAAATTAGGTATACCTTTATCAATAAGACTTTTTACATAAACTAATGATTCAACTGTTAATGTAAAATTATTATCTGCACATTCTTGAGCAAAATCTAAAGAAACTGGTTCCAAGATTAAAACCGGAATCTCTTTATTATATTTTCTAACATATAAAGCTTCTTCCAAAGATGATACACATAGATAATTAATACCACCTTCTATTAAACTATTAACACATTCAACGCCATGATGATAAGCATTATTTTTTACAACACCAAAGTAATATTTATAATTAGGAAATACCCTAATTATTTCCTTAACATTATCACGTAAAACATCATCATGAATTAAAACAAAAGTTTTTCTTTTCATAACACACCTCATATTATATACATTATATCATGATAAATATATTTAGACACAAAAAAACTCCGGCCTGATAAACCAAAGTTCTTCTGGGTTTTTCATGAATAAATGGATTACTAGTTATCAGCTAATATTCACATCTTGTAACTATCAATGAGTAACCTTCTCAAATATGTACATACACTTAGTAACAGTCACAACCCAATAGGGTATTCCACAAAGTCACTCAACAGACTAGCAAGCTAACCAAGAGAGCAACAAGAGATTAAACTAAATAACACTTCGAAAAGCGGAATCAACAACTGCAAGCAGAAGAGACTCTAAATCATTAATCTCATATATTCTTACTAAGTATCTTCATTATACTTTTTCACTAATTTTATGTCAATACTATTTAAAATTAAATTTTACATTTTCTTTTTCTAGTTCCAATTTAGCATTAAATAGTTTACCATTTTTTGACGTAAATCCTTCAATTAAATCAGTACTTCCAGTGCTTAACAACTTTACAACATCATTCTTTGATATTATATGTTTGCATATAACTAATCCAATTCTAAATTTGCATTCCTTATAATTAGAACATCCATATGAATATTTACCCTTTTTGACATCAGCACCACACAAAGGACACTTGCCAACAACATCTCCAAACATGCCAGTAGAAGCATCATCACCACTTTTAGCAAACGCTTCTTGAATTTCTTTTTCTGCAAGTACTACTGAATCGTCAATTGTCATCTCATCATGATAAACACTTTTTAAAGCTTTACCAAGTTCCGAAGTCTTATACTTATCCATAGATATTTCCATTTGATTTAATGATTCAATTAAAAATATTCCATCTGGTAAAATAGTGTAAACATCTTTATTTAAATCAATATATTTAGACTTACGAGCATTATCAATAATACCGGTTCGCGTAGCTTCAGTACCTAACTCTAATCCCTCAAATATTGCCTTATAATCATCACGATCATCGCTTCCTTCAAGATCATCTTGTTCAGTATCATCATCAATTTTTTTCTTGTCTTCTTTAAAAGGATTCTTTAAATAATTATTTAAAGTTTCAATTGTATAATGTTTAGGCGGAGTTGTTTCCTTTTCCTTAGGAACAAACTTAATATTAACTTTATCTCCAACGTTTAAATTAGGTAATATTTTATCTTTACTATTATATAAATCAAACTTAGTCCAACCAGGAACCATGATAATATTACCCTTTAGAATGAATTCTTCATATTCACCAACTTTAATCTTAATCTCTGTCTTCTCTATTTGACAATCTTCATCACAAAAAACTGCTACAAATCTTTTAAATACAGTTTGATATACAATCATTTCATTTTCATCTAAACTACTAGGATTAGGTATTTTATAAGTTGGAGTTAATGCTGAATGGGATTCAATCTTACTATCATCAAATATGGTTTTCTTATCTTTAAACTTAACCGGATAGCCCAATTTACTTATATTATTAAGTATCGTTTTCATCTTATCTTTTTCAGCAGTAGCTAAATATTCAGAGTTAGTTCTTGGATAAGTTAAATAACCTTTTTCATATAGACCTTGAATTAACGATAATGATTTTTCCATACTCATTTTATATTTTTTACCTAAAAAGTTTTGTACTTTAGTTAATGAATATAACTTAGGTGGATTCAATACTTCTTTTTTTACTTTTTTATCTATTACTATTGCATCACACATATTATATTTATTACATAAATCAATACATTTATTATTATCTTTTTTCTCAAATTTTTCTTTACTATTTAATTCAACAATTTCCCCATTAGTTTCTTCACTTGAAATCATTCCATAGTAAATATCTGGTACAAAATTATTAATTGCCATATCTCTATCATATATAGCCTTTACAATTGGAACAATAACTCGACCAACTCTTAACAATGTTCCGGTTTTTAAAGTGGCATATCGAGTTAGATTAACTCCATAAAGCCAATCAATATAAGTACGAGCAAAACCTTCATTAGCTAAATTATTATATTCTCCATCGTCCTTAAGATCTTTTAATGCTTGATTAATAGTTTCCGGTGTTTGATCAGGTAGCCAAAGTCTAACTGTTTTCTTTTCGCTTTTTAAAGAATTATTGATAATTAAACGAACAATAACTTCTCCCTCTCTATCAGCATCTCCTGCGTTTATAATGCAGTCAACATCATCACGATTAACAAGTGAAGAAATAATATTAAATTGTTTGAGAATACCAGGATCAACCTTTTTATCTGCACCCATTTTTAAATTGAATTTGAAACTTTCAGGAAAACAAGGAATATTATCCATTTCCCATTTACCTGATTTGCTTTCATGACCAGGATAATCCTCAATATCAGCTAAAGTAAATAAATGACCGAAGGCATAGGTAACAAGATAATTATCATTACTATAATAACCATCATTTCTTTTCATATTGCCAATTGCACCAACAATATTACGAGCTAATGAAGGTTTCTCCGCGATAATAACATCCATCATCATTACCTTCCTTCCATGAGACCTATTATAACACGAAAAAGAGGTTTTACCCTCTTTAATTTATTCTACTTAACATCATGAGTAGTTATTAATCAATAAGTCAAACTAAACAACAATAAAGTACTACTATATTAAAATAAAAAAGATGAATTATTATTTTAATTCATCTTTAATTGTATTTATTACCATGTTAATAACTTCATCTTTATTAACATCAATAGCATTACTATCTTTTCTTAATTTATATTCAACTAAATTATCAACAAATTTCTTACCAATAGTTATTCTAATAGGAATACCAATTAAATCCATATCTTTAAATTTAACTCCAGGTCTTTCATCACGATCATCAAGAACCGTATCAATTCCCTTACTCTCTAATTCACTATATAAATTATTAGCGTATTCCATGATGGCATCATCATTAGTATTTGTTGGTACAACAGCAACTTTATATGGTGCAATACTCATTGGAAGTATCATTCCATTTTCATCATTATGTTGCTCAATTGTAGCGGCAACAGCACGACCAACACCAATACCATATGAACCCATAGTAGGAATACAAGGATTATTATTTTCATCAAGATAAGTCATACCTAAATCTTTAGCATAATGAGTTCCTAACTTAAATAAATTTCCAATTTCGATACCATGTTTAAAATATAAAGTACCTTCACCATCAGGATCCATATCACCAGCAACAACGTTAGCAATATCACCAGAAATATCATATTTAAAGTCATCAGCATTAGCATTTATATAATGATATCCTTCTTTATTTCCACCAACGACAAAGTTTTTCATATGTAATACTTCTTCATCGACAACAACACTAGCTCCAGTTAAACCAATTGGTCCTGTAAATCCAGGAACAGCATTAGATGTTGCAATTAAAGCATCATCAGCAAAGTTAACCTCTTTAGCATTAAGTAATCTTTCAACTTTATCTACATTAAGGTCTCTATCTCCTCTTATAAATAAAATCGTAAGTTTTCCATCTATATTCATAAGTAAAGCTTTAACTGTTTTCTTGAAATCAACATTTAAATATTTTGCTACTTCCTCAATAGTTTTTGAATTTGGTGTCTCGACTAATTGTAATTCTTTCTTATCTTCTACATCATCTATAATTTTATGCTTAGCTACTTCAAGATTAGCAGCGTATTTACCACTTGTAGAAAGAACTACAGTATCTTCACCAATATCAGTAATTGCTTGATATTCTTCTGATAAAGAGCCACCCATTGCTCCAACACCAGCTCTAACAATTTTATAATCAATTCCAATTCTATCAAAAATATTACAATAAGCATCATACATTTTCTTATATGAATTATTTAATGACTCTTCATCTCTATCAAAAGAATATGCATCCTTCATGATAAACTCACGAACCCTGATTAAACCATATCTTGGTCTTGGTTCATCCCTATACTTTTCTCCTTGTTGATATAAAGTAAAAGGTAAATCCTTATAACTTCTAACCATAGATTTAGCCGCTATTGTAAATAATTCCTCATGTGTTGGACCTAAAACCATATGTGCATCTTTACGATCATGAAGATTAAACATATCTGAACCAAATGCTTCGACTCTTCCACATGTTTCATATACTTCAGCAGGGATTAAAGAAGGCATCAATACTTCTTGAGCACCAGTTTTATCCATCTCTTCTTTAACTATTCTTTGTACATTTTGATACATCTTAAGTCCCATAGGTAAATACATATAAATACCAGCAGCAACTTTCTTGATCATACCTGCTCTAACAAGTAAATTACCAGATGTACTTTCTTCATCTTTAGCATTTTCCCTTAAAGTATAAAAATAACTTCCTTTTAATTTCATAAATCCTCCTAAAAAAATAAAAAAAGATAATACCAAAAGAGTGCAAAAGCACGGTACCATCTCTTTATTAACTCATTTTGATAACGGATTAACTCCGGGGTAACTTTAATACCCTTCTCCAAGGTAGGAGCTTTTTAGTATATAACTTGGTTTTCACTAACCCAAGATCACTTTGTATATTTAACTAAAGAACTATATCCTCTTCAACGAATTACCTAGATTATAAGATTAACTGACCTCTATGTCAATTATTTTCTAACGCCAAAAATTACAGAACCTGTTTGTTGAGAAGGTACAACTGTTGGTGTACTTGGAACTTCAGCAACTTTATTAGTACTAGGATTTCCAAAATTAATACCCATTGCTTTTCTATGATCATTTCTCTCTTTAATTTTTTCATCAGATAAAGGAATAGAAACATGAGCAATGCCAGCTAAATCTTCAAAAGCACTAACATCCTCTGGACTCTTTCCCTTTAAATATAAATCTATTTGATCATCATCCATTGAATCAGCTAAATCCTCACTCAATTCAGATACACTCAATTTAGATACATCTGTACCATTAACAATAATAGGTACAATGTTTATTTGAGGCATTACATTGTTATCGGTAACACCATTAGATACTTCACTATTCATACTTATTATCCTCCTAATATTATTTTACTATGAATAATCAAAACATCATATAAAATAGTATTGTCCTTTACACACCCATTACAAAATTATTAAGACTTTTTATATTGTATATATTGACCAAAATAAGATATAATAATAAAAGAATAAGAATAGATTAGGAGCGGTGGCAGATGATAGTTTTAGTAACTGGTTTTAGCAACGCATTTAGATTGGAAATTCCTGAAAAGATTTCGGGTAACTATCAAGTTATGGGATATGATAATACAATCATAGCAACCATTTCAGCAAATAACCAAAAGTGGGAAATTGCCTCCGTTAACAATAATAAACTTTATAAAAATGGAACAGTAATAACTTCAGATTTTTTCATAAACAATGCATCATACAATATTGAAGATATTGCCAACAATTATAAATATAAAATTAATATCTTCAATACTAAAGTACCATTTACAACATATGAAATAAAAAGCCCATCAATAACAATTAATAATTCAGGAGCAGACATAAATTATTCTTCAAATAATTTAAATGGCCTAACAACAATAAACTTTAACAACAATAATATTTATGTTACAACAGAATCTAAATGTGTTTATGTAAATGATCGCCTAATAAAAAGAAAGAATATCCAACATGGAGATATTATTTTTATTGATGGATTAAAATTAATACCATACTCTAATCGCATAATAGTTTGTACATTAGATAATACAATAACCCTAAGTATTAATCCATCAAAACTAACAGAAATACAATTTGATAATGCAAAAAAAAGTGATGTCGACTTAGACAAACTTGAAGTTGAACGTGGATTATATGATGAAAATGATTTTTTCAGTAAAGCCCCACGCTTTAAAACAATATATGAAGAAAAGGATATAAAAATAACTCCTCCACCTCAAAAAAGAAGCGATAATACCAAACCAGCTATATTAACAATAGGACCTAGATTAACGATGATAGCAACAACGTTGGTAACGCTTTTCTCATCCATTACCATGGCTGAAGCAAGTGGATCTAGCACATCCTACCTTCTACCATCAATCATAATTTCTGTCGTAACCATAACTAGCACTTTTCTATGG
>CALMHN010000202.1 GCA_937863745.1 uncultured bacterium
AATGGGTGGAACCCAAACAGCTGGATACGCATTTGGCCAAGGAGAATCAGTAACGTACGGAACAGATACAGGCGGTGCTGGCGGCGGCTGGTACGGAGGATATGTTACAAACCACAACAATGGCGGAGGCGGTGGTGGCTCAGGCTACATTGGAGGCGTAACTTCAGGTTCAATGACAAATGGTGTTAGAACCGGAAGTGGCTATGCTACAATTACACTAGTAACAATTGCTTCTTAAGGAATAATCATTTATTTGATTATTCTTTTTTTCTTCTATATTTTGACAATTATTCTTTACAAAGCTTGGCACAAAACTTATAATAGAAAGCAATATTTTGTTAATAGGAGGAAAAGAAATGCTTGAGAACTTACCTGTATTATTACTTAAAAAGCTTGTCCTTCTTCCTTATCAAGAAGTACGTCTAGAATTAAATGCTGATGTTAGCAAAAAGGTCGTTGAACTATCGGAAAAGTATTATGATAGTAAGTTACTTGTTGTATGCCCCAATAACTCTGTAGAAATAAGCCCATCAGCCAGCGATCTCCCTAATGTAGGTGTATTGGCTAAGATCAAAAGTAGAATTGAATTACCAAATGGTAATTTTCGTGTAATAATTGATGGTTTAAATAGAGTAAATGTACGTGAGTATTGGGAAAATAATGAAGACGCTGATATTCTTGAATGTACTGTTAAAAGATTATATATTCAAAAAGATATTACGGATGAAGAAACTGCTTTAGTAAGAACTTTAAAAACTTTAATTACCGAATATATGAAAGAATCTCCTGAAGCTTCAAACGCAGTTACTACAACAATTGGTAGTATAAACGATCTTGATATGCTAACGGATATTATAACAAACTTCCTACCATTCGATTTTAAGAAAAAAGTATCTTACATGAATGAATTTGACTACATTATTCGTGCTAATAACTTAGTAAAAGATATAAATGTTGAATTAGAAGTAATTAACATAGAGTCAAAAATTGATGATGAAATAAGAGATTCATTTGCTAAAGAACAAAGAGATTACATATTAAGACAAAAGGTAAGCAAATTAAATAAAGAACTAGGTATAAATGTTGATAAGCAATCGGAAGTTTCTGAATTTAATGAAAAAATTAATGCGTTAGATTTACCTTTAAAAACCAAAGATAAATTATTAGATGAAGTAAAAAAATATTCATATACAGCATTAAACAATCCCGATTCTAATGTTATTAGATCATATCTTGATACAGTATTATCATTACCATGGAATAAATATTCTAAAGATGAATCAGACTTAAAGAAAGTTAAGAAAGCTTTAGATAAAGACCACTATGGCTATGAAGAAGCTAAACAAAGAATATTAGAATTTATTGCTATAAAAAAGAACAATGGTAATCTAAATGGCCCAATTATTTGTTTAGTAGGTCCTCCAGGAACTGGTAAAACAACATTTGGTATGAGTGTATCTAAATCACTTAATCGTGAATTTTATAAAATCAGTGTAGGTGGAATGTCTGATGCCTCTGAATTAACTGGTCATCGTAGAACTTATCTAGGATCTTCACCTGGTAAAATAATTCAAGGATTAAGAAAATGTGGGACATCAAATCCAGTAATATTAATTGATGAAGTAGATAAAATGTTGATGGATTATCATGGAGATCCAAGTGCTGTTCTTTTAGATATTCTAGATCCAAATCAAAATAGTAATTTTGTTGATAATTATATTGAAGAATCTTTTGATTTATCTAAAGTATTATTTATCTTAACAGCTAATGATATAAGAGATATTCCTGATGCATTAAAAGATAGATTAGAAATAATAGAAATAAATTCTTATACAGAAGAAGAAAAAATAAATATAGCGAAGAAATACATGATTCCTTTAATAAGTACTGAATATAATTTACCTAAAGTAAAAATAAGTGATGAAAATTTAAAATATATTATAAAAGGTTATACATACGAATCAGGTGTTAGAGATTTAGAAAGAAATCTTAGAAAAATAGGAAGAAATATAATAATTAATGAACTAGATATAAAATCATTAACAAATGAGTTAATAGATAATATATTAGGAAGTCCTATTTATAATTTAAATGTTAAAAAGATTAATCATGTAGGCAATGTTTCATCATTAGGGGTAACACCTTTAGGTGGAATAATTGTACCATTTGAATCAATTTTGACTTCTGGTAAAGGTGTAACCATCATGGGAAATATTGAGGATTCCGTTAAAGAATCAGCCATGATAGCCTATAATTATATAAGTAATATGGCAAAACACTATGGCATAGATCAAAAACAATTAAATAATAATCAAATATTGATAAATGCATTAAATTATAACATCAAGAAAGATGGAACATCAGGTGGATTAGCTATTTTAACATCTATGATATCTTTATTATTAAATATTGAAATACCACAGGATGTTTGCTTTACTGGAGAAATCACATTACATGGAGATGTATGTGGTGTAGGTGGTATAAAAGAAAAATTAATAGGTGCATATAATAAAAACTATCATACAGTATTTATGTCAATCGAAAATAAGAATGATGTTGAAAGAGTGCCCCAGGAAATAAAGCAAAACCTTAATATAATTTTTGTATCTAATTATGAAGAAATAATGGAAAGTTTATTTTATAAAATATAAAAGCAAATAATATGTTTGCTTTTCTTTTGTTCATTTTATTCTTACTTATTGTAATAAAGAAATAAATATTTTATAATATTTAGTAGAATAGGAGAGGTAATATGAAAAGAAATGGTTTTATAGCTACTAGCATTCTATATTCATTTTTTTTAGTATTCATTTCCCTCTTCATAGCTTTAATACTTAACTATGTTCATAACCAATTATTAATTTCACGTATTAATGAAAAAGCGCAAACAAAACTATCAGAAATAAATAATACAAAGATAAGTGATCTTGAAGTTGGAGATTTCGTAACAATAGCTAATGACTATACAATACTAACTTCAGAAAGAGAGCATCCTTTAAATTCAGATGCTAAATGGGTAGTTGCACGAATTGATACAAGTGGAACACAAAAGCATTATTATTTTGTAAGTGATTTAACAGCTAATAAAAAAAGTGTTAGGGCACGTTTAGGAACTGATACTATTGCTAAAGTACAACCTATGACAATTAATGTTTTTAATGAAATAAATAATACTTCTAATAAAATATATAATAAAAGTATTTTATATAAAAATAATACAATTAATTTTTCTATAGTTAATGCATCAACTTTAGCTAACGTTAGAAATAATTCTAATATTACAGAAGAAATTAAAGATTCAATATTTGATGTGGATGGGGAATATGCTGTTTATGCTGATTCTTATGCTGCAAATGGTTATACCCCAGGATATTATTTATTAAAAAAATATAATTTTACAACATATAAAAATACTCAAAATCTAGGGGCTAGTCTTCTATCATCTTATTGCGCTGCGACATTTGACTATGCATCATCAAAATCATCATATACTTCTAACAATACATTTGGATTCTTAAGTTATAGTAATGATGCCAATATTACAAATAATGGCTTAAACTCAGGATCTTATGTTGATTATTGTTACTATGCAAGTCCTACGGCTTATACTCATAATGTATCTGATTATATAGTTTCAATGAATGAAAATGTATCTAGTGATTTAATTACTTTAACAAATTCAACTGCTTATGCAATTAGAGTATCCATGGATTTTACTATTGATACAAGTGCGGCTCAATATGTTGCAGGTGGAAAAGGAATCTCAACTGATCCTTATATAATAACGGATGGAAGTGAACAATCATGAAAAAGAAAAATGGATTTGTATTCATGGAAACAATCGTGGTTGTAAGTATATTATCTTTAACCTTGATATTACTTTATTCTAGTTATGCCCATATATTAGGAACTAGTAAAGAAAGAAAAACATTTGATACAACTGAAGGAATATATAGAACTTACTATGTAAAAAAGGCTTTAGAATCATTTAATCCAACAAGTTCTACGGCATTAAAAGATTTCTTTAATACATCTTATTGTAAAAACTTAACATCTAATGGTGTAACGTTTGGTAAATCATGTGATATAGGAAGTACAACAACCTCTCAATTACAACAAATAAGAGATGTATTTGAAGTGGATAAAGTATATTTAATTAGTCCTTATCAAATACTATCAGGAACTAATTCAACAGATATGTTAATGCAATTAGATGCCACTACGATAGACTATGTAAGAAGACTTGGAAAAGGTGTTGGTGTTAACAATGGAGTTACCCAATATATTTTAATTGTTAAATATGTTTATAAATATAATAATACAGGTGATACTTATGAAGTATTCCATGCATCAATGGAGGTTTAGATATGAATAAGTATAATCATGGTACAACCATAATCGAAATATTATTAAGCGTCGTAATTATAAGTTTAGTAATGGTTTTCTTATTTACTTTACTTGTTCAAGTTAAACATGAGGACGATGATAATCAAGTACAATCTCAATTTCTAATAGATCAATCAACGGTAGTGGAAAATGTCGAAGAAGATATAACCGACTATGGTGTTTCTGGAATAAGTGCTTGTAACATTTATAATGTTGATGTAACTGCATCATCTGTAGACTCATCTCAAAGGGAAAACTTTAAATGCGTAAGAATTAACTATGCTGCAGATTATTTGAAAGATAATGTAGGATATTTAATGATATATAAATATTACACTACTTATGATGAAGCATCTTCTAAAGGAACAAAAGATTTAACGGGAACAGAATCTAAATGGATGATAAGATATATAAGAGGTTCATACAGTGGAGCAGAAACCACGAATAACTGGTCAACGGCAACTACATTAATGAAAGAATTACCTAATGATATAGATTTATCAGAAACTTCATATGCAAGATTTAATAATATAGCTAAATCAACTGGGACAAGTACTATTAATCCACCTAATGCGGCAGTATTAGTAGTACCAATCATGAATACAAGTGGAGTACATTACGATGTGTCTTTACCATTTTTAATAAAACGTGGTGAAAGTTTCACATGTTCTCCATCATCATCAAATGTTCAAAGTCAAAAATTTTCATGTGTTAATTTAACTACATAATTATTTTTTAAATTAGAGATAAATACTATCTCTTTTTTTAATATAATATGATAAAATTAAGTTAATACAAAAATAGAGTTTTCAATGATATATGGTATAGAGTATGAATAAGAAAATAGTATTGTTTATAAATATATTAATAATTATAGTAATGATACCAAGTATCACTTTTTC
>CALMHN010000203.1 GCA_937863745.1 uncultured bacterium
ACTTTGATTATTCAAAGAACTGATATCGTACTTGAATATATGAACAAAATAGAAAAATTTGAAAATACCACATATAAAACGCTTACACCTGCTGAAAAGAAAGCTTTTCGTAACTTTGAAAGAAGATTTTTTGGTGGTGTACTTGAAGAAGAACTACGTGTTTTAAAAAATAATTATATTGATTTAAGTCATATCTTAGTTCCAAATACTAAATTAGAAGTAGTTGGTGTTAACTCTCGTTTAGGTATAACTTATCCAGATAAATCATATAAAAGGAAAATTTAATGTTTTAATTTTTATTTAAAAAGCTTATTAATAATGTTATACTAATCTAAAGAATAGGGATTGTATATGAAAAAGATAAATAAAAATAAAACCTCAAAAAAAATCGATTTAACGAAGGTAATAATTGCAACAATTATAATCGTTGTTATTGTTATTTCTTTAGAAAGTATCATATTCATTAATTTAAATAAAGATAAAGATCAATTTTACTACTCACCAACCACTACAACTAAGGATGAATATTATGATGTATCAAGTCTTAGTTATTTAGCTATTACACTTAGTGAAAATAATACAGATCTTACAAATACTTGTTCTTCAGGATGTGTCTTAAAAATTAAAGAATACAACAAAGATTATTATTATATTATTAATTACACAAATAAAGTTTATTATTTATTAGTAGTATCAAATAATAAAATAATTGTTAATAATAAAAGCTTAGGTGAAAGCCTAGATACATTATATATGAGGATGTATAAAAATTATATTACCTTATATAATATAAATACAGTTGGCTCATTTACATATGACTATGTAATATTCTTAAATGAAAATAATATATCTGATGAAATAAGTTCACTAGAAGCTCATGAATTATCTTTTGAAGATTATGGAGTAATATATTACTATGATGAGTGTTCATCAAATGACAAAACAAATGCCAATAAAGTCAAAGCTTATAGATTACCTTATTCAACTGATGTAGAAATAATTTCTTTAGAACGTAAGACCTATTCATGGTGTATCAACAAATCGTAAACTAAAAGTAATATATATGTAAAAGGAGATGCCTTTTACATTTTTTGTTATATAATAAATTTAAGAATAGGAGGCTCTTATGGATACAAGTATTTTAACTAATAATGGAGTCGATGTTAATCATGGTTTAGAATTATTAGGAGATATGGAAATGTATAATGAAACATTGAAAGATTTCTTAACTGAATCAGCAACTCGAGTACCAAACATTATTAATTTTTATAATGCTGGTGACATTACTAACTACGAAATATTAGTACATGCTCAAAAAAGTGATTCTAAATATTTAGGATTTACTAAATTAGCAGAAATGTCATACAATCATGAAATGGCTGCAAAGTCTAACAATGTACAGTTTATTTCAGAAAACATTAATGCATTAATTGATGAGACTAATAGAATAGTAGCTGTTGTAAAAGCTTATTTAGGAATGTAGGTGTAATTTATGTTGGTAGAATTATTAGAAAATCTACCTTCAACTATTGCTAAATTCTATGAGGATATATATGTAGTTAACAAGAAAAACGATGAATGTGATCGTATAGAATATTTAGGAACAAAAGTTAAGGTAAATAAAAAGGGTAAATATGTAGACTTTACTGATTATTTAAATAACTATAATGACAACATTGTTAATAACATCGAGAGTAATGATACATATAAAAATATATATAAAAATAAAAAGGGAGAAAGTAAACTAATTGAATCAACTACGAATGGAGACTACAAAATAGTATTCATCATGGATGTTACAATTAAACAAAGTGAATCTGCAGATAAATATACTTTATTAATAGCAGATGATTCGCCTGTAATAACTAAATTCTTTACGCGTTTATTTGAATCAGAGTTTGATATAATCACAGCTCATGATGGAAATGAAGCTATTGATCTAGTAAATAAGAACATTGATAAAAAACTAGTAGGTTGCTTCTTTGATCTTCAAATGCCTAATAAAAATGGCTATGAAGTCTTGGATTATTTTAAAGAACAAAATTTATTTAAGCGTGTACCTGTTTCTGTAATATCTGGAGAAGATTCAGGATCAGCTATTGAATCTCTTATTGCAAGTTATCCAATAGTGGATATGATACAAAAACCATTTAGTAAAGAAACAGCTGGATCTATTGTAAGTAAAACAATAAATCAAAGTCCAATTTATAAGAAATGATTAATTACGATATTTATATCGTAATTTTTCTTTTTATTTGCTATTATATGTAAAGTGAAACAGGTGTTTATATGAATAAATTAATAATAATTAAATATGGAGAACTAACTACTAAAGGAGATAATATCAATTATTTCATTAAAATGTTAAAAAATGATATAGCATCATCTTTAAATGGAATTGAATCTGATATTACTTATGATAAAGGTAGAATGTACATTAAATCTGATGAAAGTAATTATGATGTAATTTTAGATAAATTAAATCATATCTTTGGTATTCATGAAATAAATGTTGGTTATGAATTACCTAGTAATGACTTTGAAGAAATAAAAAGCAGTTTAATAGAATTAATTAAAGATAAGAGTTTTAAGACTTTTAAAGTTGATACCAAAAGAAGTGATAAGAATTATCCAATTAAATCTATGGATATGAGTCGTATGTTAGGAGGAGTAGTTTTACAAAATGTTCCTGACATAAGTGTTGATGTCCATAATCCAGATATTCTTATAAATGTAGAAATAAGACCTAATTCAGCTTATATTTATTTTAATAAAATTAAAGGACTAGGTGGATATCCTGTAGGAGTTGCTGGTAAAGGAATGCTTATGTTATCTGGAGGTATTGATTCACCAGTTGCTTTTTATCTAGCAATGAAAAGGGGAATTAGAATCGAAGCTATTTATTTTGAAGCACCTCCTCATACAAGTGAGGCTGCTAAAAATAAAGTCATTGAACTAACTAGAATAATGTCTACATACTCAGGCTATGTAAGATTACATGTTATAAATTTTACACGTATTCAAGAAGAAATATTGCGTAATTGCCCAAGAGATTATTTAATAACTATTATGAGAAGAATGATGTATCGTATAAGTACAGTTATAGCTTATCGTAATAATTGTAAGTGTCTTGTAAATGGGGAATCAGTTGGACAGGTTGCTTCTCAAACATTAACTTCTATGATGGCAATAAATCCCGTTACTGATTTACCAGTAATTAGACCTGTTGCTTGCTTAGATAAACTTGATATTATTGAAATAGCAAAAAATATTGGTACTTATGAAACAAGTATTTTACCATATGAAGATTGTTGTACTATATTTGTACCTAAACATCCAGTTATAAATCCTGATAAAAAGCTATGTGAAGAATATGAAAAACTATATGACTTTGCACCTTTAATTAAGGAAGCAATTGAAAATGAGAAGGTCATAAAAGTAGACAGTAAAATAAAAGAAGAATTTAGTAGTATATTGTAAAGTTATAAAAAAAATAATATAATTTTAATAGTAGGTGAACGATGTGAATAAAAAGTTGGTTGTGGTTTGGATTTTTGTGATTGTAATATTTGTTGGATTGGGTTTATTTGGTTATTTAAATCAAGATTTACTTGTAGATGATAGCATTAATAATGCATATGTACCTGTGAGTAATACTAATACTACAAACTATACTTGCACAGGAACTATAGAAAGAGGATCTCTTTCATATAAGTTTTCAGCTATTGATGATAATATTAAAAGTATCAATATAGTATATACAGCTACATCTGGTACAGTAGATGATTATACAAGTGCTGTTAATTTATCTAATGCTTCTATTAAAGGCATGACAGTCGTTTTATCCGGAGAAATAAATAATTTTTCATTGGTGATCATGGTTAATATGTCATCATTAGATACAACATCTCTTGCTACTTATCAAGATGACCTAGATAAATTATCAATTGTTGTTAAACAATTACCAAGTTATACTAAATATATTGAATCATTAAGTAGTTATACATGTAACTTAATTAAATAATAAGAAGTTTATACTTCTTTTTTTATTTTTAATTTACTCTTAAAACGCTTGCATGTTATAATACAAACAGAAGGTGGAAATAAGAATGAAAATTTTATCAGTAAATGCAGGAAGTAGTTCCTTAAAATTTCAATTGTTTGAGATGCCAGAAGAAAATGTATTAATTTCTGGTGTATTTGAAAGAATTGGAATTGATGGTAGCTTTTATACCATTAAATTAAATGGTGAAAAAACTAAAAAAGAATGTGTACTAAAAAATCATGAAGATGCTGTAAAAGTATTAATTGATGAATTAGTAAGTAATAAAGTTATTAAATCTTTAGATGAAATAGAAGGTGTTGGTCATCGTCTAGTTCATGGTGGAGAAAAATATTCTGAATCAGTTATTATTGATGATGAAGTTGTTAAAACTGTTGAAGAGTTAAGTCCATTAGCTCCATTGCATAATCCAGCTAACTTAATGGGTGTTAAAGCTTTTCAAACAAAAATTCCTAGTGCTAAACAAGTAGGTTGTTTTGATACAGCATTCCATCAAACAATGAAAGAAGATAGATACTTATATGCTGTTCCATATGAATGGTATACAAAATATGGAATTAGAAAATATGGTTTCCATGGTATGTCTCATAGATATGTTTCTGAAAGAGCAAATGAATTACTTGATAAGAACTATACAAGTGTTATTGTATGTCATTTAGGTAATGGAGGCTCTATCAGTGCTATAAGAGATGGAAGATGTGTAGATACCACTATGGGATTTACTCCTAATGCTGGTATTGTTATGGGTTCTCGTTCAGGAGATATCGATTATAGTATAATTCCATATTTAATGAATAAAACTGGTAAGACCGTTGAAGAAATCGATACAGATCTTAATAAGGCCAGTGGTATGTTAGGAATAAGTGGCGTTTCAAGTGACTTTAGAGATATTGATGAAGCTATAGCAAAAAAGAATCATCAAGCTATACTTGCTCACTACTTATATGTAAATTCAATTGTTAATTATGTTGCTAGATTCTATGTTGAATTAGGCGGATGTGATGCTATTTGCTTTACTGCTGGTGTTGGAGAAAATGCTCCACACGTTAGACGTATGGTACTAGATAGATTATCATGCTTAGGAATCAAAATTGATAAACAAGCTAATGAAGAAATAAGATTTGGAAAAGAAGGACTAATAACTAAAGAAGATTCATCAGTTCCATGTTATGTTATACCAACAAACGAAGAATTAATGATTGCTAGAGATACTTATAATTTAATAAAATAATAAAATATATAAAAAGGGGATGATTAAAATATTTAATTCTATAGATAAAGATATAATAAAGTTAATTAAGAAATATGATGAAATAGTAATAGCAAGACACATAGGTCCAGATCCTGATGCTATTGCATCTGAAATAGCTTTAAGAGACATGATTAAATATTATTATCCAAACAAAAAAGTATATGCTGTAGGTAATGGCGTATCTAAATTTAAATATATGGGATTGTTGGATAAAATAAAGGAGGATGATTTACAAAATCCATTGCTTATCATCCTTGATGTTCCTGAATTCCCACGTGTTGATGGAGCGAATAAAGAATTATATGCTGCAACAATTAAAATAGATCATCATCCATGTGATAATGAAGTATGTGATTTAGAAGTGGTTGATGAATCGGCTTCAAGTACTTGTCAAATATTAGCAGAATTATTTTATGCAAATAATTTGGTAATACCTAAAAGTGTATGTGAAGTATTATACACAGGAATTATTTCTGATTCAGACAGATTTTTACTTAATTCAACATCGCCAAAAACTTTATTGGTGGCATCACGTTTGTTACATGATGGTAACTTAAATCTTGAAAGTATTTATAATAACTTATATGAAAGACCAATAAATGAAAGAAAGTTTGAAGCATATATTATTAATAATATAAAAATAACTGAAAATGGATTTGGTTATATGAAAATAACAAATGCTGATTATAAGAAGTATGAAGTGGATTCAAATACGGCCTCTAATTTGGTAAATAATCTAAACTTTATAAAAGAATTAAGATGTTGGGCATTTTCATCATATGATGAAAAACTTGGCATTTATCGAATTAATATGAGAAGTCGCGGAATAGTAATTAATGATGTTGCTGAAGGCTTCAATGGTGGAGGACACAAGTTTGCCTCTGGTGCTAGAATTCAAACTGAAGAAGAAGTAGATGCTTTATTTAAAGCATTAGATAAAAGATGTGAAGAAACAAAAGAATAATCTAGAATGATTATTCTTTTTTTGTTAAATGCTATAATATAAATAGAAGGTGATTTCATGATAACATTTGAACAATCATTGTTGATGGTTCTAAATAGTAAAATTTTTTGGGCCTGTTTAATACTTATAACTTTATATCTTATTTTTTTCAAAAAGTTTCTTGGATTTATGGGAGAACTTTGGGTAAAACAAGAATTAAAAAAATTAGATAAAGATAAGTACATTATTCTAAATAATTTGTTGCTAAAAGATAATGAAGGATTAATTCATCAAATAGATCATTTAGTAATATCTCAATATGGATTATTTGTAATAGAAACTAAAAATTATGAAGGACTAGTTGCTGGTAAATCTTATTATGATGAACTAACATTATATTTAGGCAGTAATAAATATAAGATTAATAATCCTATACATCAAAACTATGGACATATTAAATGCTTGCAAGATATTTTAGAATTGGATAATTTTGCTTATTATAATGTAGTTTGTTTTGCAAATAGAACAAAAGTAAAAATTGATGATAAAAAAGATAATGAAATTATTTGCAATTTAGATTTTTTAAATAATGAAATATTAAGTAAGAAAAGCATCAAAATAGATACAGATATAAATGATATAAAAAGTATTATCTTAAGCAAAAATATTGTAGATAAAGCTGAGAAAAACAAGCATGTTGAAAATGTTAAAGTGATTAAGCGAGAAAAAGATGAAAAGATAAATAATAACATTTGCCCTAAATGTGGTGGTAAGTTAGTTGAAAGAAAAGGTAAATATGGACATTTTGTAGGATGCTCTAATTATCCTAAGTGTAAATATACAAGATAACATTTGTTATCTTTTTTTATGGATGAATTTATAATATAATTAAACTAGGATGAGTAATATGAATAAAAAAATAAAACTAAGTGTATTAATATTATCTTT
>CALMHN010000204.1 GCA_937863745.1 uncultured bacterium
AGTCAGCATTTCGATCCAATATTATAAACATCTCCTTTATTTAAAAGATTAAAAATGGCTTTTTTAATCTTACCTACTGTCTTATAATATATGCATAACCAATCTTGATTAGTATAATCATACCATCTTTCTAAATAATCATCTTTAGATGAAACTTTATATTTCATTACATTACACTTAAAACATGTTGTTGTATCACAATCTATACAAACAGGTGTTATATTTTCAAACTCTTCATGATAATGTTTTCTTTCAATTAATTTATCAATTATATCTTTATCAAAGGTAGTTCCTATTACATGTTCCTCTTTATTATTAGAGAAACAACCTTCACAAGGATATATATTTAAATCAGTATCTATACCTATTACATCTTTACCTGCAGAACAGATATGATTATTATTTGGCTCAAACCATGTAAAGAAAAACTTGTGATATTGATTAAAGTAATCTATTTCATAAGAAGCAATTTCTAAAAGAGCATCTTCAAGTTCTTGTAATTTATAACCATTTTCATATTCAGTATAATAATCTATGGTTGGAAAATAATTTCCATGATCATTTAATAGTTTGCGTATATCCAAATAGGCTTCTGGCATATATTTAAATGTATCTGGAGTAATAACTGACTTAGTAGAGATATTATAACCTTCATTTATCATTGTTTTGATATTATTATAAATAATATCACTTGTTGGATTACCTTTAATATCAAGACGTGTCATATCATGAACAGGATGTCCATCATATGATATTTGAATATGTGTTTTTAATGCATTATCTATCTTATAATCTTTAATATCTTTAAATATATCCTGTAATATATTTATATTATAACCATTGGTTATAATGGAGTAAAAGATATTATCATTATGCTTAAAATAATCAACTATATATTTTACAGCAATATGATTAAGAGTTGGTTCTCCACCAAAGAAGTTTATTAATATGCCATTGTAATTAGATGTATAAAATTGAGAATTTAATAGTCTTTCTACAAATTCAGTTATACTCTTTGCTGCATCTTTAGATAATATATGAGAAGAATGTATATCCTTTTCAAAACAGTATTTACAATTGAAATTACATCTATCAGTCATATTAATGAAAATTACATATAATTTATTTTTCATTGCAATACTCCCATAATGTGAAATCTTCATTTGCAAACTTAAAGTGTTCTATTGGATGAGGTACATTAGGTACTGCATACAAATTCTTGTCATTAAAAATACATTTTTGACACATATCACATACTTCTCCACAAATGGACTTTCCATATCTTCTATATATCTCTTTTAAATAAGGTCTCAATCTCAACACAGACTTCTGATAATCGTTGTCTATGACATCCAAATCTTCACAAGCTATACTTAATACTATTTTTTCTAGATGATCATAGGTCTCAAACAGTGTAATCATATCTTCAATACAATATCTATAATTATCTTTATTTAAGGTATAAGATATGGCAAAAGTCTTATTATCATTATTTAATTTATTTAATACTTTTTCTATTAAATGGTTTACACTATTTCCATTTTTATCTTTACGTCTGTAGCAATTAGATCCATCATAACTTATTTCTAAATGTATATATTTCTTTTTATTTAAATCAAAAAACCAATCATAAATATCATCTTCTAATAACCTCAAACCATTGGATGTCATTGAAACAGAATATTGTTTATAGTCATATTGTTTAAGTATCTTATCTATTACAATATATTCAATTAAATCTGGATATAATAATGGTTCACCACCAAATAAAACTATATGAGAATGAGGTGCTGATATTTTATCTATTCCTTCAAAATATCTATCTATATCATCATATGTCATAGTTCTATTTGGTCTTTTCTCTTCTTCAAAACAATATTCGCATTTTAAATTACAATTTGAGGTTATATAGATAACGTTAGTTGTGTTCTCCATCTCGATGTTCTTCTTTTCTTATTTTAATTTTCTCCTGAATTTTATCAATATATTCTATAATTTGTTGATCAACTGGTTGATCTTTATCAGGTAGAACTATCTTACTTCCTATTAATATCTCTCCAAGATCACATAGTTTATCTCCACTTATTTGAAGATTATACATTGCATTAGCATATGTTTCTTGCCTTTTACTATCTTCATCATTCTTAATGAGATAATCAAGAAACTTCATACTTTCAACAATATGTTCAACAGCATTAAATAAATTAAACTGGATTACATTGTTATCCAACATAATAATTTAACCTCCCAGATTATTTAATCGTTTATTTAATCTTTCTATAAATAACTTATTATCTTTAAGATTGTTAAACAC
>CALMHN010000205.1 GCA_937863745.1 uncultured bacterium
AGATAAAAATTGTAGAAGGAGGAAATTAAATGCTATTCTAAAGAAAATTAAAATTTATATATATAGTATAAAAAAAATATTTTAAATTGGATAATTATTTTTCAAAAACGAATGTTGATGATATTTTTTTAAGGTCAATAATTGTTGGCGTAATAAATGTATTAAATGAAAAGATAAATTATATTAATATTAAAGATGGTAATAAAAAAGTGGTTAATGTGCCATTTTTTTATAATATGGGCGGGCAAGAGAGATTTTTGCAAGATTATTTTTTATCGTGGTCTGATTGTAATTATAATGAATTATCTATTGATGGCAACATTGACCCTATACCTCGTGGTATAATAACATTATCTGATGTATCTATAAATGAGTCTAATCTCACTCAAAAATGGATAAATGGCAATTATGATATAATAGAAGATGGTATATTGACGCAATATAGTGCATATATTAATTCATTACCATTAGATATTAGATTTGATATTGTTATAAAAGTCAATAATGTTAATGAATTATTTAAAATATTTCAGTGTATATTAGATATTTTTTATAAAAATGTAATAATAGATATTGCTTATAGGGGGTTTAGAATACCGTGTAATATTGCATTTCCTGAAAATTATCCTATTGATAAGTCATTTGAATTTTCATATCCAAGTGATAATGAAATAACATTATCATTTGATTTAGCAATAGAGACGTATTATCCTATTGTTGAACAGGCAACTAATGTTGATAAATCCATGCAAGATTTTATTATTAGACCGTCTTTTGATGATATTAGTTATAATATTATAATAAATAAACCAAATGAATATATTCATTTTTGTGGTGATTTATTAGATATATCGTGGAAAATATATGGTAATGTATTTGATAATGAGAAAGTTAATATATTATTTAGTTATGATAAGTATAATTGGGATTATATTGCAAAATATGTTAATATAAATAAATGTATATATAAATGGCGTATACCTGAATATATAAATGATGATTATATAAAATGTTATATATTTGCACATAAACATGTGATAAAAGAAGCTAATATAAGATTTTTTGCTAATAATAGTGGTGTTATAGATAAGTTTCATATAATTGATGGGGGGTATGGATATGATGATAGTACAGTTATTGAATTTGATAATAGTACAATAATGGTTAATCCTGTTATAAAAGATGGTTCTATTGTAGATATAGTAATATTGAATGGTGGTGTTGGTTTACCAGAAAATAAGCCTAAAGATATTTATATAAAAATTGAGTATAATTTGCATGGTGAAAAAAAAGAGACTGAATTATATAATATATCTATTTATTAAAAAATTTATATATATAAAAAAAATAATAATTTTATGAACGTATTAAATTTTAAAAACAGAATAAGGGAATTAAGAGATAATATTACTGATGATAATATTAAGAATCTCTGTAATAAATATGTTGTTAATTTTGATAATAGTCAAAAAAATGTTAATTTAATAAGGGAAGTATTATTAAATAGCATTAATGATTATTTACCTAATTTGACTAATAAAAATGATATTGATAAAATATCTTATTTTATCAAACAAGAAAAATCATTTTCTGTAGTAGAGAATTTGGGTATTAAAGAATTATTAGATAAAATAAGTGATAATATTAATTTATTAAAAGATAGTGTATTATTAAAGAGTAAATTTGATTATTATAATCATAATATTAATAATTTAGCTCATTATGAATTTCCAGAATATATTATCTATGAAAATTTTATTAATGATTTTAAGAATATAACTATAATAAGTGAATTTAAAGATTATTATGAGAACATTATACAAAATGTTATTAATAATAAAGATGATATTGCAATGTTTAAATTTATTTATAATTATCAAAATAATAATGAGTTTTTATATGAGCATATAGTAAAAGATGTATTAAAATATGTTATAATAAAAGACAAATATAGAAAAAAAGTATTATTAGAAAAGTTAAGTAAGTATTTATATGATAGTAATATAAAGACATTATATAATATGGTATTGGAGAATGATGATAAAGGATTTGTATTATTTGCTGATAATGATAATGCGGTTACAATAAAAGATGTATATTCACCTGTTGCAAATACTAATGAAGGCATGATATTTTATGTAAAAGATAAATATTATAAGATTAAAAATAACAGATTATTTGCTGCGTCAAAGTTAGATGTTAGCAATTTATCAGAGAATTTTATTAGTTTATGTAATTTTATAAATGAAGAAAATGTTGATATTAAAGCGGATTGCATAAAAATTTATGACAATAAAAAAGTTTATATATTAAAAGAAAATAAAGATATAATATTAAATGATAATAAAATAAGTTATGATACATTAGTGGGAGATTATTTTAGAGATTCTGTATTTGATGCTAAAGATAGTCAATTAAAAAGAAATATTATAAATTTGTATGAAAATTATAATATGATACAAGAAATAAATATATGTAAGAAAATAGTTTCTAATTTATATGAAAATAGATGGATAGATATTTTTTATATTAATGGTGAATATTATATTAACAAACATGATAAATTAAATAATGATAATGTATTATTAAGAAGACTGAATGCAAAGCAAGTTAAGAATATTGTATTAGAATATTTAGGTTATGATATAAGTAATAGTATATTAAATGATATAAATAAAGAAGATAATAAGTTAATGCCTTTAAGGATTGAGATGAATATAATAAAAGAAAAGATATCTTTATTAGAAAGCAAACGTGATAGTTTGAATGCAGTAAAAGAAGATTCTGATGATTATCGTGTGTCTGTTGATACAATATTAGATGCTATTAATGTGCAGATAAATGATTTAAAAGAGAAATATTTAATATTAAAGAATAAAATAAATGAGACTGAAGAAGTAGAAGAAATTGATGATGATTTAAGAATAGGTAGTGTAGTTAGATTACTAAATGGTAAGGTGGGTACTGTTATATCAATATCTGATGTTAATAATTCTGTAAATGTTAAAATAAAAGATGATAATGTTGTTGTTAATGTACCAAGTGATAAAATATCAGAATTAGAAATAATAGATAATGATATAGAAAGTGATGAGACATATGATGATGATAATGATGTTGAGTTAAAGACTGATGACAAGTCAGTGGATATAATTGAAAGTGCAACTAATGATAAGTGGGTGGATGGAAATTTAATAGTTAAGGGCAAATCAATACCAGTTTTAGTTAATGCTTTAGACTATACTAATTCTGCGTCTGATGATTTAATAACAATAAAATATAGTAATGGTAAAATAGACAAAGTAATAAAATCTAATGTTATCATTAGAGATATTTTAAAATAAAAAAAATAAAATTATGAAAACGTATTTTAATAAATTAAATGAACAATCAGAAATTTTTACTGATCGTGATATTGATAAACTTATCTCTGATAGTAAATCAAAAGAAATTGTGATGGGGTTTCCTATTTATATTAAAGCTCATGCTTCTGATTTAATGCCTTTTTATGAAAAAAATTATAAATCACGATTACTTGATAAAGTGGAAAAAGAAAAAATATATTTTAAAGAAAAAATATTATCTTATGATGTTACTTTATTGGAAGATGCAACAGAAATTGAAGATAGATTTATGGACTATGTAAATGATTATCTATTTGAAACTGTTAGTGATATAGTAAATAAATCTCAATTCAAATATGTTGATGATGGTGAAAAAGAAGATGCTATTTATGAATATATATCTAAAGAATTAGTGCATTTATTTGGGTTATCTTTTTTAAATAAAGATAAAAGAACAGGAGATTATATTATATGTAGATATCGTATATATGAAGAATCTTGCGTTAATGTTATATATGATACAAAAAATATAAATAATTCATTTGGTATTAAAAATGGTGATCCTGTATCAAAAGAACATTTAATAGAATATGAAAAAGAACTATGTTGTATATTTGGTTCTTGGGGAAATATTTATTCAATGTGGTTTGATGATTTATAAAAAAATAATAAAATTTTTATATTTTGGATAGAAAACATTGTGTTTTTTACGTAGATAATGATGAGTTATTAAGAGAATTGATAATATCAAA